>NZ_JBNDLE010000011.1:0-158844 GCF_050435905.1 Pseudomonas sp. 2835
CCCCATTGGTGTTCCCGTGGGGGGGGTTGCTTTCCGGGATGTTTGGGTCCGGGGGGGGGGGCGCCCGGGCCGCCCCCCCCCCCCCCCCCCACTGCGGGGGGGGGGGGGGCGCCCCCACGACTCGACTTGCCCCGCGATTGAGCTCAACTCAAAACCTTGAGCCCGGCTCCAGCAGAAAATCCATCTCTTCATCGGTACTCGGCCGATTCAGCAACAGATTGCGATGCGGGAAGCGGCCAAAGCGGGCGATCACCCGCTGGTGCTGCTCGGCGTAGTCGAGGAACCCCTCGAACAAACGCCGATCGGCATCCGGTTGGGCCTCGAGCAGCCACTGGTAACGCTCGACGCTGATGTTCTGCCAATCCAGTACCTCGGCATGCTCCAGCACCAGCAGGATGAACACCCGCTGGATCGGCAGCAGCTGGTAATCCCAGGCCTTGTCCAGCCCCTGCATCACCAGCACCTGGGCACGTCGGTCGCCATCGAAGGCGCGCGGCGTGTCACGGTGGATCATGCGCGGCAACTGGTCGAGCAGCAACACCAGGCCAAGCCAGCCCTGCGGGCTTTGCAGCCACTCATCGAGGCCGCCGGCCAGCGCTTGCTCGACCAGCTCGCCGAAGCGCTCGCGCGCTTCGTCGTCGTGGTGCTTGCCGAACCACAAGGTGCTCTTCTCGTCAGCCACATTCTGGGGGCTGGTGCCCCAGCCAAACCACCACTCCAGCAACGGCTGCCAAGGTGCGAGCATGATTTACTCCTTGTGATAACCGGTAACGCGCTCGACTTCCTGCTTGGAGCCGAGGAACACTGCCACGCGCTGGTGCAGGCTCTCTGGCTGGATGTCGAGGATGCGCTGGCGACCGTCGGTGGACGCACCGCCGGCCTGTTCGATGATGAAGGACATCGGGTTGGCTTCGTACATCAGACGCAGCTTGCCCGGCTTGGATGGCTCACGGGCGTCGCGCGGGTACATGAACAGGCCGCCACGGGTCAGGATGCGGTGCACATCGGCAACCATCGAGGCGATCCAGCGCATGTTGTAGTTCTTTTTCAGCGGACCGGTTTCACCGGCCAGCAGCTCGCCCACGTAGCGGGTCACCGGCTCTTCCCAGTGGCGCTGGTTGGACATGTTGATGGCGAACTCGGCGGTGGTTTCCGGCACCTGAATGTTCTCGTGGGTCAGCACGAAGCTGCCCAGCTCGCGGTCCAGGGTAAAGCCCTTGACGCCGTTGCCCAGGGTCAGGATCAGCATGGTCTGCGGGCCGTAGATCGCGTAACCGGCGGCAACCTGCTTGGTGCCTGGCTGCAGGAAGGCCTGTTCGTTGAGGCTTTCGTTCTGGCTCAGGTATTCGTTCGGGCAGCGCAGTACCGAGAAGATAGTGCCGACCGAGACGTTGACGTCGATGTTCGACGAACCGTCCAGCGGGTCGAATACCAGCAGGTAGGCGCCTTTCGGGTATTTGCCCGGGATCTGGTAGGCGTTGTCCATTTCTTCGGAAGCCATGCCGGCCAGGTGACCGCCCCATTCGTTGGCTTCAAGGAGGATGTCGTTAGAGATCACGTCGAGCTTCTTCTGGACTTCGCCCTGCACGTTTTCAGTGCCCATGCTGCCCAGAACACCGCCCAGTGCGCCCTTGGAGACGTTGTGGCTGATTTCCTTGCACGCACGCGCCACCACTTCGATCAGGAAGCGCAGATCGGCAGGGGTACTGTTGCTGCGGGTCTGCTCAATCAAATAGCGACTCAGGGTAACGCGGGACATGTAAGGCTCCGAAGGAAGGGGGTAATAAAAACCCACGCAGTTTACAGGGAGAGTGAAGCGCTAGCGAGCAATCAGACACGCTTGGCCGATCAGACGGCACATCGGCCCGAGAGTTCAGCGCTCCCGGGCCGGCCTTTGCAGCTTAGTCGAGGGCTTTCCAGATATCCGTGGCGTACTCGCGGATGGTCCGGTCCGAAGAGAACCAGCCCATGCGCGCGGTGTTGAGCACCGCCATGCGCCACCACTGCCTGGGCTCGTGCCAGAGTTCTTCGACACGCAGTTGCGCTTCCCAATAGGCGTCGAAATCAGCGCACACCAAAAAGCGGTCATAGGCCACCAGCGAATCAACCAGGCCGACATAGCGGGCCGGGTCATCCGGTGAAAACACCCCGCCGCGAATCGCCTGGAGCACGTCGTTGAGCCGATGGGAGGCACCAATTGCGGCACTGGCGCCAAAGTCGCCGCTGCGCTTGCGCGCTTCCACCTGCTGGGAGGTCAGGCCGAAGATGAACATGTTCTCGATACCGACCTGCTCGCACATCTCGACGTTGGCGCCGTCCAGGGTGCCGATGGTCAGCGCGCCATTGAGGCCGAACTTCATGTTGCTGGTTCCGGAGGCCTCGTAGCCGGCGGTGGAGATCTGCTCGGAAAGGTCGGCCGCCGGAATGATGCTCTCAGCCAGGCTGACGTTGTAGTTGGGTAAAAAAACCACCTTGAGCAGGCCGCGCACGGTCGGGTCGTTGTTGACCACCTTGGCGATATCGTTGGTCAGCTTGATGATCAACTTGGCCTGGTGATAGCTGGCGGCGGCCTTGCCGGCGAAGATCTTCACCCGCGGCGCCCAACCGGTCCCCGGCTCAGCGCGGATGGCCTGGTACAGGGCCACGGTATGCAACAGGTTGAGCAACTGGCGCTTGTACTCGTGGATGCGTTTGACCTGCACATCGAACATCGCTTCGGGGTTGAGGGTGATACCCAGGCGCTCCTGGATCAGCCCGGCCAGGGCCTTCTTGCTGTGCAGGCGCTGGGCGGCGAACTGCTTGCAGAACGACGCCTTGTCGGCAAACGGGTCAAGGTCGCGCAGGCGCCCTTGCGGATCGTCGAGCACGTCGGCGCCCAGTGCTTCGACGAGCATGCCGGTGAGCTGCGGGTTGGCCTGGAACAGCCAGCGACGGAAGGTGATGCCGTTGGTCTTGTTGTTGATTCGCTCCGGGTAGAGCTTGTGCAGCTCGGCGAACACCGTGCTGCGCATCAGCTTGCTATGCAGCGCCGACACACCGTTGACGCTGTGCGAACCGAGGAACGCCAGGTTGCCCATGCGCACCCGGCGGCCGTTGTCTTCCTCGATCAGCGACACTGCGCGCAGCACGTCGAAGTCGTGGATGCCCTTGGCGCGCAGGGCGTCGATATGAAAGGCGTTGATCAGGTAGATGATCTGCATGTGCCGCGGCAGCATGCGCTCCATCAGGCCCACCGGCCAGGTTTCCAGGGCTTCGGGCAGCAAGGTGTGGTTGGTGTAGGCCAGGGTCTCGACGGTCAGTTGCCAGGCCGTCTCCCACGGCACTTCGTGCTGGTCGACCAGCAAGCGCATCAGCTCGGCGACCGCGATCGAGGGGTGAGTGTCGTTGAGCTGGATTGCCGCCTGCTGCGGCAGGTTGAGCAGGCTGTCGTGCATGTTCAGGTGCCGGCGCAGCAGATCCTGCAGCGAGGCTGAAACAAAGAAGTATTCCTGGCGCAGTCGCAGCTCCTGGCCGGCCTCGGTGCTGTCGGCCGGGTACAGCACCCGCGAGATGCTCTCGGCCCGCGCCACTTCGGCAACGGCGCCAAGGTGGTCGCCGGCATTGAAGCGCTCCAGGTGTAGTTCTTCCAATGCCCGCGCCCGCCACAGGCGCAAGGTGTTGACGCTGGCACCGCGCCAGCCGACCACCGGCGTGTCATAGGCCACCGCACGCACCGTCTCGGCCGGCCACCACACCTGGCGCTGCTGGCCACTGGCGTCGTGCACGGTTTCGACGCTGCCACCAAAGCTGATCGGGTAGATCACCTCGGCCCGCTCGAACTCCCAGGGGTTGCCGAAATCCAGCCAGTTTTCGGTCTGCTCCTGCTGCCAGCCATCGACCACCGCCTGGCGGAACAGGCCGTGCTCGTAGCGTATGCCGTAACCGTGGGCGGCGATGCCAAGGGTCGACATACTCTCCATGAAACACGCCGCCAGACGCCCCAGGCCGCCGTTACCCAGGGCCGCGTCAGGCTCGAGCAGGCGGATGCGCTCAAGGTCGACGTTGAGCCCCTCCAGCGCCTCACGGGCGACATCCAGCAGGCCCAGGTTGCTCAGGCTGTCGTACAAAAGGCGGCCGATCAGAAACTCCAGCGATAGGTAATACACCCGCTTCTGGCTCTTGCGGTAAATCTGCCGGGTGTGGTCCATCCAGTGGTCGACCATGTGATCGCGGGCAGCCAGGGCAATGGCTTCGAACCAGTCGTGATCGAAGGCATGCTCCGGGTCCTTGCCGACCGCGTAGGTCAATTTATCCAGTACAGCGGTGCGAAAAGCGGCCACCTCTGCGTCACGTGCGAGCGGTTCCTGAGACATGCGACGTCCTCGGGCAAGTTGACGAATGCGGATGGAGATTTCTCAGCCTAGACCGTTCGACACAGAGGGGAAGCTCTGGTTCGCGACTTTCTTGCGGCCAGCAGCAAACAAACCCGGAATAAAGCGGCAAATGGTTGTTCACAATTTGATCAACTCCGGTATCATCGCGCGCCCACAAGACTCTTCTAGCCTGAGCCCGATGAAACCGACCCTGATTGCCGCCGCCGAAGTCGACCGACTGGAAACCTGGCAGAAGTACCAAAGCCATATGTGCGGAGGCTGCAACTCCACCTGCTGCACCTTGCCGACGGAAGTGAAGATCAAAGACCTGATCCGCATGGGCGTGGTGGACGAGTTCGAGGTGGGCGAGCCGCCGAAGAACATTGCCAAGCGCTTGCAGAAGGACGGGATCATCCAGCGCTTCAACCAGAAGTCGGGGATTTTCACCCTGGCGCAGATGAGCAACGACGATTGCCTGTACCTGGATCGTAAAAGTCGCATGTGCACCATTTATGACAAGCGCCCGGACACCTGCCGCAACCATCCGCGGATCGGCCCGCGGCCGGGGTATTGCGCGTATATCCCCAAGCCTGCGGTGCGCTCGCGCTAAGCGACGACCACTGATCGGAACGCCCGACCGAAGCGAGCTGGGCGTTTGACGATGACGCAATGTTATGTTTACCTGACATTAATTAGCTAATGTTATGGATACGTAACATGCAGACCACACTAATTTCCCAGCGCATCGGGCACAGCATCGAGCAGATGAGAAAGCGCCGCGGCCTGACCAAAGTACAACTGGCGGAACGTATCGGCATCACTCGGCAAAAGCTCAGTGAGATCGAGCAGGGTTCAAGCACCGTCGCCATCTCGTTTTACAGCAGAGCATTGAATGCCCTCGGCTGCGACGTCGAGGTCGTGGCAAAGTCTCTGCCGACCCTGGATGAGCTTGAGGACGTGTTTCGGTGAGCGCGGCAGACGAGCTGCTGGTGACAACGCCTCAAGGCGTCAGCGGCAAGATTTTCCAGCAGCCAAACGGCGACTACGTCTTTCGCTATAGCGACTCATCCTCGGCCTCAATTGCGGTGAGCATGACCATGCCCCCTCGCCGCAACGACTTCGTATCCAGGGACCTTCATCCGATCTTCCAGATGAACCTGCCCGAAGGCTATGTACTGGAGCAACTGCGCAATCGCCTGGCCAAGGTAGCAACCGTCAACCCGATGCTGCTGCTGGCTATCTCCGGCAGCAACTCGCCTATCGGCCGCGTATTCGTCACCGCACCAGAAGTACAGCGCCTGATCGAGCAGCAAGACAGCCCGGGCAAGGGAGAACGTCTAAGCGAGATTCTTGCCTGGGACGGTACCGAGGATATTTTCAATGAACTGGTCCAGCGCTACATCTTGCGCTCCGGTATTTCTGGTGTGCAGCCCAAAGTGCTGGTGCCGGAACTGGCCGAAGCCCCTTACAAGGCGACCGCCACCACCGCTGACCTGATTGTAAAAAGCGGCAAGGGTGAATTCCCCCACCTGGCGATCAACGAGTACCTGTGCATGTCGATTGCCAGTGCAGCCGGGATCAGCACACCAGAGTTCTACTTGTCCAAGGACAAGCGCATGTTCGTCATGCGCCGCTTCGACCGTGATGCACAGCTGAATCCGCTTGGCTTCGAAGACATGGCGGTATTGATGGGCCTGGGTACTGCTGGCAAATACAGTAAAAGCTACGAGCACATCGCCAAAGCCATCGAGGTATTTACCGCACCGATGAAACAGTTGGAGAACCTTCAGGCACTGTTCGACATGGTCGCCTTGAGTTGCATCGTCGGCAACGGCGATGCACACCTGAAGAACTTCGGCCTGCTGTACAGCACGCCCTACGCCAATGATGCCGTGCTCGCGCCGGCCTATGACATCGTCAATACCACCGCCTACCTTCCGCGGGACACACTGGCGCTGGACCTCAATGGGCAGAAGTCGCTTTTTGCCTCACGCCTGGCCATTCTCGACTTCGCCAAGCGTTGCCATGTCAGTGACCCCAAAAGCCGCATCC
The DNA here is from genome assembly GCF_050435905.1 of Pseudomonas sp. 2835. Taxonomy (NCBI): domain Bacteria; kingdom Pseudomonadati; phylum Pseudomonadota; class Gammaproteobacteria; order Pseudomonadales; family Pseudomonadaceae; genus Pseudomonas; species Pseudomonas sp. 2835. The sequence continues at coordinate 6,405 of NZ_JBNDLE010000011.1, forward strand.
AGGCAATCCTGCAAGCCGTCGAGGGCACACTGCTGCATCATCAGGAACTGACGGAGCAAGCACCGCAAATCGCAGCTGCCATCCGTGCCAGCGCCGAGCCGTTCGAACAGTCCTTCGGCTGATTCAAACTTTCCGCGCACAAAAAAAACGCCCCCGGTCTTGCGACCGGGGGCGTTTTCATTCAGCCGAAACTAAGACTCAGTTCTTGGCTTTCTTGGCAGCGCGGGTACGCTCGCCTTCGTCGAGGATCTTCTTGCGCAGACGGATCGACTTAGGGGTCACTTCGCACAGCTCGTCGTCCTGGATGAATTCCAGAGCCTGTTCCAGGGTGAAGCGAACCGGTGGAACCAGGGCAATGGTTTCGTCTTTACCCGAAGCACGCATGTTGTCGAGCTTCTTGCCCTTGGTAGGGTTGACGCCCAGGTCGTTGTCGCGGCTGTTCAGACCAACGATCTGACCGTTGTAGATTTCCTGGCCGTGCTCGACGAACAGCTTGCCGCGCGCCTGCAGGGTTTCCAGGGAGTAGGTCAGGGCCTTGCCGGTTTCAACCGAAACCAGTACGCCGTTCTGACGGCCGGACATGTGGCCGGACTTCATCGGAGCGTAACGGTCGAAGATCGAGGTCAGGATGCCTGCACCGTTGGTCAGGGTCAGGAACTGGTTACGGAAACCGATCAGACCACGGGCTGGAATGTTGTATTCCAGGCGTACACGGCCCTTGCCATCCGGAACCATGTTGGTCAGATCGCCTTTACGCAGACCCATTTCTTCCATGACCTTGCCCTGGGAATCTTCAGGGATGTCGATGGTGACGTTCTCGAACGGCTCGTGCTTGGCGCCGTCGACTTCACGGATGATCACTTCCGGACGACCAACACCCATTTCGAAGCCTTCGCGACGCATGGTTTCGATCAGAACCGAGAGGTGCAGCTCACCACGGCCGGATACCTTGAACTTGTCAGCCGAGTCACCTTCTTCAACGCGCAGTGCAACGTTGTACAGCAGCTCTTTGTCCAGACGTTCCTTGATGTTGCGGGAAGTCACGAACTTGCCTTCTTTACCGCAGAACGGCGAGTCGTTGACCTGGAAGGTCATCGAAACGGTTGGCTCGTCAACGGTCAGCGGCTTCATCGCTTCAACTGCGTCCGGGGAGCACAGGGTGTCGGAGATGAACAGCTCGTCGAAACCGCTGATGCAGACGATGTCGCCAGCCTGGGCTTCTTCAACGTCAACGCGGTGCAGGCCGTGGTGACCCATCAGCTTGAGGATACGACCGTTGCGCTTCTTGCCGTCGGTGTCGATGGCGACAACCGGGGTGTTTGGCTTGACGCGGCCACGGGCGATACGGCCAACGCCGATAACACCGAGGAAGCTGTTGTAGTCCAGCGCCGAGATCTGCATCTGGAACGGACCGTCACGGTCAACAGCAGGCGCTGGTACGTTGTCGACGATCGACTGGTACAGCGGGGTCATGTCTTCGGCCATTTCGGTGTGGTCCAGACCGGCAATGCCGTTCAGGGCCGAGGCGTAGACGACTTTGAAGTCCAGCTGCTCTTCGGTGGCACCGAGGTTGTCGAACAGGTCGAAGATCTGGTCCAGAACCCAGTCAGGACGCGCGCCCGGACGGTCGACCTTGTTGATCACCACGATTGGACGCAGGCCGGCTTCGAAAGCCTTCTTGGTCACGAAACGGGTTTGCGGCATAGGGCCGTCTTGGGCGTCGACCAGCAGCAGTACGGAGTCAACCATCGACATTACACGCTCAACCTCGCCACCGAAGTCGGCGTGGCCGGGGGTGTCGACGATGTTGATGTGGTAGCCGTTCCAGTTGATGGCGGTGTTTTTCGCCAGAATGGTAATACCGCGCTCTTTTTCCTGGTCGTTGGAGTCCATGACGCGCTCGTCGTTGAGCTCGTTACGCTCCAGGGTGCCGGACTGACGCAGGAGTTTGTCGACCAGGGTGGTTTTACCATGGTCAACGTGGGCGATGATGGCGATGTTACGCAGATTTTCGATCACGTGTGTATCTCGATCAGAGGATTCGGGTTGCCGCCCAGTCTAGGCGGCGAATATGAATGAATGGCGCTCAAACGGCCCGGTGGTCGGGAGGGCGATGGCGGATGCTCCCGCCATACAACCCCGGCGTCTTATGTCGGACGATAAACGCGCACATTGGCATGTCCCTCACTGAGCAGATGATGGGCATGCAGGCGACTCATTACTCCCTTGTCGCAATACAGCAGGTACTGGCGCGTGGCATCCAGCTCCTTGAAGCGACTGTTCAGGGCGTAGAACGGCAAGGCCTGGACCTCGATGCCGTCCAGTTCCAGGGGCTGGTCTTCCTGGGCATCAGGGTGGCGAATGTCGATCACCACCTGCCCGGCCAGCGCCTGGCTTACTTCTTCGATCTGGATATCCTGGCTGAGTTCATCGATCACGTGGTCGATGGAGATCAGGCGGGCGCGCTCCAGGGCACGCTCGAGCACCGCCATGTCGAACTGCTTCTCTTCATGGTCGACGCGATGACGCTTGGCGCAGGTAGTCGGGTTCACCGAAATAACGCCGCAGTATTCAGGCATGTGCTTGGCAAACTCGGCGGTGCCGATCTGCTGGGCCTGGTCGATGATGTCCTGCTTGTGGCTGGCGAGCAAGGGGCGCAACACCAGTTTCTCGGTGGCCGAGTCGATCACCGCAAGGTTTGGCAGGGTCTGGCTCGAGACCTGGGAGATGGCTTCACCGGTCACCAGGGCGTCGATCTGCAGACGGTCGGCGATGTTGGTCGCCGCACGCAGCATCATGCGCTTGAGGGTCACGCCCATGTAGCTGTTGTCGACCTTGCCGAGGATCTCGCCGACCACTTCTTCGAACGGCACGCTGACGAACAGCACGCGCTGGCTGCTGCCGTACTTTTTCCACAGGAAGTGGGCGACTTCCATCACCCCCAGCTCGTGGGCACGGCCGCCAAGGTTGAAGAAGCAGAAATGGGTCATCAGGCCACGGCGCATCATCTGGTAGGCGGCGACGGTGGAGTCGAAGCCACCGGACATCAGCACCAGGGTCTGCTCCAGCGCGCCCAGCGGGTAACCGCCGATGCCTTTGTGCTGGTTGTGGATGATATACAGGCGCTTGTCGCGCACCTCGATGCGCACTTCGACTTCCGGGGTACGCAGGTCGATACCGGCTGCGCCGCACTGCTGGCGCAGCTGGCTGCCGACGTAACGGTCGACGTCCATCGAGCTGAAGTCATGGTGGCCACCACGCTTGCAGCGTACGGCGAAGCGCTTGCCGGCCAGCAGGTGACCGAAGTGCTGCTTGCACTTGGCGACGATGTCGTCGAAATCACCCAGCGGGTATTCGTCGACCTGCAGGAAGTGGGCAATGCCCGGCGTGCAGCTCAAACGCTCGGTCATCTCGCGCAGGACTTTCTCGTCCTCGATGTGAGTGATCACTTCGAGGTTATCCCAGACACCGTTAACCGCGAGCGCAGGATCGAGGTCCTTGAGCACGTTGCGGATGTTGCGGGCCAGTTGACGGATGAAGCGCTTGCGAACCGGCCGGCTCTTGATGGTGATCTCTGGGAAGACTTTTACGATTAGTTTCATGAAAAACAGCGCGCGAGGTGCCGACTAAAAAAGTGGGGCGCGGATTATAGCGGAAATTGCTCAAGCTTTGAGCAACTTTTGTACAGAAGGTTTTCTGCGCACCAAAATGATGCATCATGCAGGTTTAGCGCATCTTTAAAGTGCAGAAAAAAGCCGCGGATTTATCAATTCGGCCGAAAACGCTTGGGTTTGGGGCAAAAATCCCAACTCGGGGCACTGGCATGCAATTTGCTCCCTTGTGAGGCAGGTTGCCTTGGCCGACTATTCGCGCCCGGCATCACCCAAATTAAAGGGCTGCACAGGCAAGCTCTACCCCACCCGGAGGACACTATGTCGAAGTCGGTTCAACTCATCAAAGATCATGACGTTAAATGGATTGATCTGCGCTTCACTGACACCAAAGGCACTCAGCACCACGTGACCATGCCAGCTCGTGACGCGCTGGATGAAGATTTCTTCGAAGCCGGCAAGATGTTCGACGGTTCCTCCATCGCTGGCTGGAAAGGCATCGAAGCCTCCGACATGATCCTGATGCCGGACGACTCCTCCGCCGTGCTCGACCCGTTCACTGAAGAGCCGACCCTGATCCTGGTCTGCGACATCATCGAACCTTCGACCATGCAAGGCTACGACCGCGACCCACGCGCCATCGCCCGCCGCGCCGAAGAGTACCTGAAGACCACCGGTATCGGTGACACCGTGTTCGTCGGTCCAGAGCCTGAATTCTTCATCTTCGACGAAGTGAAGTTCAAGTCCGACATCTCCGGCTCGATGTTCAAGATCTACTCCGAGCAAGGCTCGTGGATGTCCGACCAGGACGTCGAAGGCGGCAACAAAGGCCACCGTCCAGGCGTCAAAGGCGGCTACTTCCCGGTACCACCGTTCGACCACGACCACGAAATCCGTACTGCCATGTGCAACGCCATGGAAGAAATGGGCCTGGTCATCGAAGTCCACCACCACGAAGTGGCAACTGCCGGCCAGAACGAAATCGGCGTGCAGTTCAACACCCTGGTGAAGAAGGCTGACGAAGTTCAGACCCTCAAATACTGCGTGCACAACGTTGCCGACGCCTACGGCCGCACCGCAACCTTCATGCCTAAGCCACTGTACGGCGACAACGGCTCGGGCATGCACGTGCACATGTCCATCTCCAAAGATGGCAAGAACACCTTCTCCGGCGAAGGCTATGCCGGCCTGTCCGACACCGCCCTGTACTTCATCGGCGGTATCATCAAGCACGGTAAGGCCCTGAACGGCTTCACCAACCCGGCTACCAACTCCTACAAGCGTCTGGTACCAGGCTTCGAAGCACCGGTCATGCTGGCCTACTCGGCGCGCAACCGTTCCGCCTCGATCCGCATCCCGTACGTTTCCAGCCCGAAAGCCCGCCGCATCGAAGCGCGCTTCCCGGACCCGGCTGCCAACCCGTACCTGTGCTTCGCAGCACTGATGATGGCCGGCCTGGACGGTATCCAGAACAAGATCCACCCAGGCGATGCCGCCGACAAGAACCTGTACGACCTGCCGCCTGAAGAGGCGAAAGAGATCCCACAGGTTTGCGGCAGCCTGAAAGAAGCCCTGGAAGAGCTGGACAAAGGCCGTGCGTTCCTGACCAAGGGCGGCGTGTTCTCCGACGACTTCATCGATGCCTACATCGCGCTGAAAAGCGAAGAAGAAATCAAGGTCCGCACCTTCGTACACCCACTGGAATACGAGCTGTACTACAGCTGCTAAGCCAGTGACGCTCGCGCAAGCGGCGTAGCTTGAAAAAGGCCTCCTTCGGGAGGCCTTTTTCATACATGTTCTTCAGACCCTCCTGATAGGGCATCCCACTGACCTCGACCATGCTGGCTCGGCACACCACGCCCGAGCCCATCATGATCCGCACCTTCATCACGCTTTTTCTGCTTGCCCTGCTGGCAGGTTGCAGCACCCCGCCAGCACAGCTCGATTCACAGGTGCTGCTGCGCACCAGCAAAGCCTGGGATGGCAGCCCCTACCCGCGTTACCCCGACGGGCCTGCGGAGCTGACCCTGGTTAAAATCCACATTCCGCCTGAAACAACCCTCGACTGGCACAGCCATCCGCAGCCCAACGCCGGCTACCTGCTTGCAGGTGAACTGCTGGTGGAAACCCGCGACAGCAACAAACAGGTAAGCATCAAGGCCGGAGACGCCCTCGCCGAGATCGTCGATGGCGTACATCGTGGGCGTACTGGCAGGCAGCCGGCCGAGTTGATCGTTTTTTATGCAGGCAGCCAGGGTGTGCCGCTTTCCCAGCCTGCGGCATCTACCACCCCACTCACCGCCTTGCTCAATAGCATCGACCAGCGCCTGCTCATCGCCCACGCGGTCGCCCTGAACAAATGGGACTCGGGCCAGCCAGTAGAAGCACCTGAACGCGAGCAGCAGGTGATTGCCAACGCTCGGGCCCAGGCCGTGCGTTTTGGTGTCGATGAACAACGGGCAGCGCTGTTCTTCGCCGACCAGATCGAAGCCAACAAGCTGCTGCAGTACAGTGCGCTGTCGCGCTGGCACGCCGTCGGCAGCGCACCGCAAACCCCGCGGGTCGACCTGAGCAGCCAGTTGCGCCCGCAGCTGGATCGCCTGCAACGCACCCTGCTAGGCCAACTGGCCGAGTTTGATCGCAACCGCCCGACGCAATGCCAGGCGAACCTCGCCCAAGCCATCGCTCAACAGGGCAAAGACCCACAGCAATCCCTGGCCCTGATTCGCGCCACCACGCATTTGTGCTCGCCGCAGTAATCCTTCCTCTATGCTCTATATTGGTGCACGCATCTGCCTGCACCTGAGCAACTCAGCCCATTTTGGTTCACGAAAAGCGCGACTTCAGGACTTTGTAGGCATTTTTCGCGCAAATACAGGTCTTAATCCGGAAATTCCGCTTCTTTTCGGAGCCTTGGTTTGCTTTTTGCATTTTCTTTGTACCAGCGGATTACCAGCGACCGCGACTTGGGCCCAGGCCGAGGTTGTATGAGCCAAAAGAGGTCAACGACGCCCCATGACCATCAGCGATGCACTGCACCGACTGCTACTGGACAACCTGACCACCGCCACCATCCTGCTCGACGCCGAGTTGCGCCTTGAGTACATGAACCCGGCGGCGGAGATGCTCCTGGCCATCAGTGGCCAGCGCAGCCATGGGCAATTCATCAGCGAGCTGTTCACCGAATCGCCCGAGGCGCTGAACTCCCTGCGCCAGGCGGTAGAGCACGCGCACCCCTTTACCAAACGTGAAGCCCAGCTGACCTCGCTGACCGGCCAGACCCAGACCGTCGACTACGCGGTAACGCCCATCCTCAGCAAGGGCGCCACCCTGCTGCTGCTTGAAGTGCACCCGCGTGACCGCCTGCTGCGCATCACCAAGGAAGAGGCCCAGCTGTCCAAGCAGGAAACCACCAAGATGCTGGTGCGCGGCCTGGCCCACGAGATCAAGAACCCGCTTGGTGGCATTCGCGGCGCCGCCCAGCTGCTGGCCCGCGAGCTGCCGGAGGAGGGCCTGAAGGATTACACCAATGTGATCATTGAAGAGGCCGACCGCCTGCGCAACCTGGTCGACCGCATGCTCGGCTCAAACAAGCTGCCGTCGCTGGCCTTGACCAACATCCATGAGGTGCTGGAGCGGGTCTGCAGCCTGGTCGAGGCCGAAAGCCAGGGTGGCATCACCCTGGTGCGCGATTACGACCCGAGCCTGCCAGACGTACTGATCGATCGTGAACAGATGATCCAGGCCGTGCTCAACATCGTGCGCAACGCCATGCAGGCCATCAGCGGCCAGAACGAGCTGCGCCTGGGCCGCATCAGTCTGCGCACCCGGGCCATGCGCCAGTTCACCATCGGCCACACCCGTCACCGCCTGGTGGCCCGCATCGAGATCATCGACAACGGCCCGGGCATTCCTGCCGAGCTGCAGGAAACCATCTTCTACCCCATGGTCAGCGGCCGCCCGGACGGTACAGGGCTGGGCCTGGCCATTACCCAGAACATCATCAGCCAGCACCAGGGCCTGATCGAATGTGACAGCCACCCTGGCCACACCACCTTCTCGATCTTCCTGCCGCTGGAACAAGGAGCCAACGCCTCATGAGCCGAAGTGAAACTGTCTGGATCGTCGACGATGATCGTTCCATCCGCTGGGTGCTGGAAAAGGCCCTGCAACAGGAAGGCATGACCACCCAGAGCTTCGACAGCGCCGACGGGGTCATGAGCCGCCTGGCCCGGCAACAGCCGGACGTGATTATTTCCGATATCCGTATGCCAGGTGCCAGTGGTCTGGACTTGCTTGCGCAGATCCGCGAGCAGCACCCGCGCCTGCCAGTGATCATCATGACCGCCCATTCCGACCTGGACAGCGCGGTGGCGTCCTATCAGGGCGGCGCCTTCGAGTACCTGCCCAAGCCATTTGACGTCGACGAAGCGGTATCGCTGGTCAAGCGCGCCAACCAGCACGCACAGGAGCAACAGGGCCTGGACGTCGCGCCGAGCCTGACCCGAACCCCGGAGATTATCGGCGAAGCACCGGCGATGCAGGAGGTGTTCCGCGCCATTGGCCGCCTGAGCCATTCCAACATTACCGTGCTGATCAACGGCGAGTCCGGCACTGGCAAGGAACTGGTCGCCCACGCCCTGCACCGCCACAGCCCGAGGGCGGCATCGCCGTTCATCGCCTTGAACATGGCGGCGATTCCCAAGGACCTGATGGAATCGGAGCTGTTCGGCCACGAGAAAGGCGCTTTCACCGGTGCTGCCAACCTGCGCCGCGGGCGCTTCGAGCAGGCCGATGGCGGCACGCTGTTCCTCGACGAGATCGGCGACATGCCGGCCGATACCCAGACCCGCCTGCTGCGGGTACTGGCCGATGGCGAGTTCTACCGGGTGGGCGGCCATGTGCCAGTCAAGGTTGATGTGCGAATCATCGCCGCCACCCACCAGAACCTGGAAACCCTGGTGCAGGCCGGCAAATTTCGCGAAGACCTGTTCCATCGCCTGAACGTGATCCGCATCCACATCCCGCGCCTGGCCGATCGTCGCGAAGACATCCCGACCCTGGCCCGCCACTTTCTCGGCCGCGCCGCCCAAGAACTGGCGGTGGAGCCGAAATTGCTCAAGGCCGAAACCGAGGAATTCATCCGCAACCTGCCGTGGCCGGGCAACGTGCGCCAACTGGAGAACACCTGCCGCTGGATCACGGTGATGGCCTCAGGCCGCGAAGTGCATATCGGCGACCTGCCGCCCGAACTGCTTAACCTGCCGCAAGACGCAGCGCCGGTGACCAACTGGGAACAGGCCCTGCGCCAATGGGCCGACCAGGCCCTGGCCCGCGGCCAGTCGAGCCTGCTCGACAGCGCGGTGCCGAGTTTCGAGCGGATCATGATCGAGACCGCCCTCAAGCACACCGCCGGTCGCCGCCGCGATGCCGCCGTACTGCTGGGCTGGGGCCGCAACACCCTGACGCGCAAGATCAAGGAGTTGGGGATGAAGGTCGATGGCGGCGACGAGGACGGCGACGACGAGGCCTGAGCGTTAACCTGATCGCGGGGCAAGCCCGCTCCTACCAATTGGTGTGGGAGCGGCGGTGCGGCGATCCGACTTGCCCCGCGATGCTTTTGCACCGAACCTGTGCCCTGCGCACCGCAGCAAAGCACAAATCCCCCGCCTGACCCCGCCTAACCCCTTAAAACCCGCCATTACCCGCACTGCAACAAAACTGGCACACACTCTGCATTAGTATCAATACTTCCAGTTTTGGGGACCTTGGTACAGGCAGGCCGGGGAATCCCCTCTTTTATTCGCGCAACTTCACCTGCACCCGCCAGCGTCCGCCCTCTTCTGCACCGGCCCATTCGCCGTGCAGAGGGCGGGCCGCGACCAGGGTCACGAGCAGGCCAGCATCACTGTGCTGCACCCGCCAGCTCACAGGTTTACCCTGCAACTGCAACTGGCCTCGCACCGCCTTGCCCTCGGCCTCGAACAGCAGCGCCAGGGTGCCTTCGACCTCTTCGCCGTGCAGCTTGGGTTCTTCGTTGAACCACAGGTTCAAGCCCGCCTCGACCACCTCGACCTGCTCCAGCACCCGCGGCTCGGGCGCAGTCAGGCGACCGATCATCAGCCCCACCAGCATGCCGAACAGCGCCAGGGAAAACAGCACGCGCGGCCATAGCTGCGAACGCGGGTCCGGTTCAGGAGTAGAATGCTCGACATCTTTATGTTCGGAGCCGTGCATGTTTCACGTCATCCTCTTTCAACCAGAGATTCCGCCGAATACCGGCAACATCATCAGACTGTGCGCCAACAGCGGCTGCCACTTGCACCTGATCGAGCCGATCGGCTTCGAGCTGGACGACAAGCGCTTGCGCCGGGCCGGTCTGGACTACCACGAGTATGCCACGCTCAAGCGCCACGCCGACTTGCCCAGTTGCCTGGAGAGCCTTGGCCAGCCGCGGCTGTTCGCCTTCACCACGAAGGCCTCGCACCCTTACCATGAAACCGCGTTCCAGCCGGGCGACGCCTTCCTGTTCGGTCCGGAAAGCCGTGGCCTGCCGGCCGAGGTGCTGGACAGCCTGCCCGCCGAGCAGCGCCTGCGCCTGCCGATGCGCCCGGGCTGTCGCAGCCTGAACCTGTCCAACACGGTGGCGGTGACGGTGTACGAAGCTTGGCGCCAGCAAGGTTTTGCCTGAGGAATCAAACCGCAGAACAGCGCCGAACCGGTGGGAGCGGGCCTTGCCCCGCGATCGGTCGCGAAGCGGCCGTAATCCAGGCACCACCTGATGTGCCAGCTGTACTGTCCTCATCGCGGGGCAAGCCCGCTCCCACAGTGTTCGCGACATCCCCAAGAAAAAAGCGCCCCGAGGGGCGCTTTTTGCTTCATCGCAACAGGCTTACTGCAGCGAAGGGGCTTCGCCAGCTTCCTGCATGCGTTGCATTTCCTGAGCGTACAGGGCGTCGAAGTTCACCGGAGAGAGCATCAGCGCCGGGAACGAACCTCGGGTCACCAGGCTGTCCAGCGCTTCACGGGCGTACGGGAACAGGATGTTCGGGCAGAACGCGCCCAGGGTGTGGCTCATCGACGCCGGGTCGAGGTTCTTGATCAGGAAGATACCGGCTTGCTGAACTTCAGCGATGAAGGCTACTTCGTCGCCGTTCTTCACGGTCACCGACAGGGTCAGCACGACTTCGTGGAAGTCGCCTTCCAGGCCTTTCTGCTTGGTGTTCAGGTCCAGGGCAACGCTTGGTTCCCACTGCTGACGGAAGATCGCCGGGCTTTTTGGCGCTTCGAACGACAGGTCGCGCACGTAGATACGCTGCAGGGAGAATTGCGGAGCGTTGTCGTCGGCTGCGGCTGCGGCGTCGTTGTTCTGTTGATCAGTCATGACAGATCCTTCTTTCCAGAGTCTTTAATGGGTTTCTGATTCAGGCCTTGAGCAGCGCGTCGAGCTTGCCGGCGCGCTCCAGGGCAAACAGGTCGTCGCAACCGCCGACGTGGGTGGAGCCGATCCAGATCTGCGGCACCGAGGTGCGGCCGGCCTTCTGGCTCATTTCGGCGCGCACCTGAGGCTTGCCATCGACCTTGATCTCTTCGAAGGCCACGCCTTTGCTTTCAAGCAGGTATTTTGCCCGCGAGCAGTAAGGGCAGTAATCGCTGGAGTAGACGATGACGTTGCTCATGTCACTTCACCAGCGGCAGGTTATCGGCCTTCCAGCTCGACACGCCGCCCGACAGCTTGGCAGCGGTGAAGCCGGCCTTGAGCAGGTCGCGCGCGGTGGTGCCGGCGTGCTGGCCCATGGCGTCGACGATGATCAGGGTCTTGTTGGCCTTGTGCTTTTCCAGCTCGCCGATGCGCGCAGCAACTTTGTCCTGGGGAATGTTCACGGCGCCCACGATGTGACCGGCGGCGTAGTCCTTGCTCGAACGGATGTCGATCACCAGGCCCTTGTCGGCGTTGACCAGCGCGGTCAGTTCGCCGGTGCTGAGGCTGCGGCCGCCCTTGCGTGCTTCGGTGACGATCAGCAAAACCAGCAGAACGACGAAGATACCGACCAGCAGATAGTGATTTGTTGCGAATTCAATCAGGTGAGCAACCATCGGAGGGTGTTCCAGGCCATTAAAAATGTTGGCCAGTATACACAGCCCCCAAGGTCGGCCAAAGCCCGCCGGGCAGGGTTATCGCCAGTAATTCTCATTGCCGGGCTACAGCCCGTCGGCCCGCGCCGTCGGGCCTGCAAGGTTAATTCGTCATTCGTGGCCAATTTGCCCTAAAATGCGTGTCTTTATCATCTGAACAACCGTGAGTGTGGGATTGATGACGAGCACGCCAAAACCCTTGGTCCTGATCATCCTCGATGGTTTCGGTCACAGCGAAAGCCACGAATACAACGCCATCTATTCGGCCAACACGCCGGTCTACGATCGCCTGCGCGCTACCCAGCCGCACGGCTTGATCTCCGGCTCCGGCATGGATGTCGGCCTGCCGGACGGGCAGATGGGCAACTCCGAGGTCGGTCACATGAACCTCGGTGCTGGCCGCGTGGTGTACCAGGACTTCACCCGGGTGACCAAGGCCATCAAGGACGGCGAGTTCTTCGAAAACCCCGTACTGTGCGGCGCGGTCGACAAGGCCGTCGGTGCCGGCAAGGCCGTGCACATCCTTGGCCTGCTCTCCGATGGCGGCGTACACAGCCATCAGGACCATCTGGTGGCCATGGCCGAGCTTGCCGCCAAGCGCGGCGCCGAGAAAATCTACCTGCACGCCTTCCTTGACGGTCGCGACACCCCGCCGAAAAGTGCGCAATCCTCGATCGAGCTGCTCGACGCCACCTTCGCCAAGCTCGGCAAGGGCCGCATCGCCAGCCTGATCGGCCGCTACTACGCCATGGACCGCGACAACCGCTGGGACCGCGTATCGGCTGCCTACAACCTGATCGTCGACAGCAGCGCCGAATTCAGCGCCGACACCGCCCTGGCTGGCCTTGAAGCCGCTTACGCCCGCGACGAGAGCGACGAATTCGTCAAGGCCACGCGCATTGGCGAGGCGGTCAAGGTCGAAGACGGCGATGCGGTGATCTTCATGAACTTTCGCGCCGACCGCGCCCGCGAGCTGTCGCGGGTGTTCGTCGAGCCGGACTTCAACGAGTTCCCACGGGCACGCCTGCCAAAACTGGCCGCCTACATCGGCCTGACCCAGTACTCGGCAAAAATCCCGGCGCCGGCCGCATTCGCCCCGGGCAGCCTGGACAACGTGCTCGGCGAATACCTGGCGAAAAACGGCAAGACCCAACTGCGCATCGCCGAAACCGAGAAGTACGCCCACGTCACCTTCTTCTTCTCCGGTGGCCGCGAAGAGCCGTTCGAAGGCGAAGAGCGCATCCTCATCCCGTCGCCGAAGGTCGCCACCTATGACCTGCAGCCGGAAATGAGCGCACCGGAAGTTACCGATCGCATTGTTGAAGCCATCGAGCAGCAGCGTTACGACGTGATTGTGGTCAACTACGCCAACGGCGACATGGTCGGCCACAGCGGCGTGTTCGATGCTGCGGTCAAGGCCGTTGAAGCCCTGGACCTGTGCGTCGGGCGCATCGTCGAGGCGCTGGACAAGGTCGGCGGCGAAGCGCTGATCACCGCCGACCACGGCAACGTCGAGCAGATGGAAGATGAATGCACCGGCCAGGCGCACACTGCGCACACCACCGAGCCGGTGCCGTTCATCTATGTCGGCAAGCGCAAGGTGCAGGTCCGCGAAGGCGGCGTGCTGGCCGACGTGGCGCCGACCATGCTCAAGTTGCTGGGCCTGGAAAAACCGGCAGAAATGACCGGCACCTCGATTCTGATCGACGGCTAAAGCCGTTAGCGACAAGCTACAAGCCGCAAGAAAGAGCCCATTGACCCGCTTTTCTTGCCGCTTGTGGCTTGCCGCTTGTAGCTAAAGCCGTTTTTTTTGCCGCCTATGGCGGGCATACTAGGCCAGTCTCCATGCCTGGTGCCGCCCACCCCATGTTTCGCGCCCTGATCGTACTCGCCCTGTCTTGCCTGCTCAGCCCGGCTTTTGCCGATGAGCGCGCGCAAACCCAGCAGCAACTGGACGCCACGCGCCAGGACATTGCCGAGCTGAAAAAGATGCTTGGCAAGCTGCAGGAAGAAAAATCCGGCGTGCAGAAAGACCTGCGCTCAACCGAAACCGACATCGGCAAGCTGGAAAAGCAGGTGGAGGCCCTGCAACTCGAACTAAAAAAGACCGAAGGCGAACTGGAGCGCCTTGATACCGAGAAAAAAAAACTCCAGAGCGCCCGCATTGAACAGCAACGACTGATCGCCATCCAGGCCCGTTCGGCCTACCAGAATGGCCGCGAGGAATACCTGAAGCTGCTGCTCAATCAGCAGAATCCGGAAAAATTCGCCCGCACCCTGACCTATTACGATTACCTGAGCCAGGCGCGCCTGACCCAGTTGCGCAATTTCAACGAGACGTTGCGCCAATTGGCCAACGTTGAAAAAGACATCAACCTGCAGCAGGCCCAACTGCTGGCCCAGCAAGGCACCCTCGACAGTCAGCGCCAGGAGCTTGAAAAAGTCCGCGCCGAGCGTAAGGAGGTGCTGGCCAAGCTCAACAACGACGTCAAGGCCCGCGACCAGAAGCTGCAGGCCCGCGAGCAGGACCAAGCCGACCTGAGCAAGGTGCTCAAGACGATCGAAGAAACCCTCGCCCGTCAGGCCCGCGAGGCTGAAGAAGCGCGGCAGAAAGCCCTGCTCGCCGCTCAAGAGGCGGAAAAACAACGCCAGCGCGAAGCGCTGGCCGCCAACAGCAGCGACGCGCCGAAGAAGCCCAAGGCGCTTCCCGGCCCGCTGGTTTCCAGCAGCGGCGAAACCTTCGGCGGCGCTTTTTCCGCCGCACGGGGAAAACTTCCATGGCCCGTCAATGGTCGATTGCTGGCACGCTTTGGCGAAACCCGCGGCGGCGACTCACGGGCCAAGTGGGACGGGGTGATGATCAGCGCCTCCCAAGGCAGCCAGGTGCGCGCCGTGCATGGCGGCCGGGTAGTGTTTGCCGACTGGTTGCGCGGCGCTGGACTTCTGGTCATTCTCGACCATGGTAATGGTTACCTGAGCCTGTACGGCCATAACCAGAGCCTGCTCAAGAGCGCCGGTGATGTGGTCAAGGCCGGTGAGGCCATCTCCACCGTCGGCGACAGCGGCGGCCAGGACAGCTCGGGGCTGTATTTCGCCATCCGCCAGCAGGGCCGCCCCAGTGACCCCGCACAATGGTGTCGTGCCCAGGGATAGGCAACACCCCTTATTTGACGGCGTAGCGCAACTTCGGGCTGCGCCGATGCTCTACGGAGCGCTACCAGGATCAGGAGTTCGTTCGACATGCTGCAATCGCCCCGCCTCACCTCGCTGGCCCTGACCATCGCCATGGTCCTCGGCGCGCCCCTGGCCCGTGCGGCCGAGCCGGCCAAGCCCGCCGCGATTCCAGCGACAACGGTCTCGGCACCCTCGGCCAAGGCACCGCTGCCCCTGGAAGAGCTGCGCACCTTCGCCGAGGTCATGGACCGCATCAAGGCCGCCTATGTCGAACCGGTCGACGACAAGACCCTGCTGGAAAACGCCATCAAGGGCATGCTCAGCAACCTTGATCCGCACTCGGCCTACCTCGGCCCGGAAGACTTCCTCGAACTGCAGGAGAGCACCAGCGGCGAATTCGGCGGCCTGGGCATCGAAGTGGGCATGGAGGACGGCTTCATCAAGGTGGTCTCTCCAATCGACGAGACCCCGGCCTCGCGCGCCGGCATCGAAGCCGGCGACCTGATCGTCAAGATCAACGGCCAGCCGACCCGCGGCCAGACCATGACCGAAGCGGTCGACAAGATGCGCGGCAAGGTCGGCGAGAAAATCACCCTGACCCTGGTGCGCGACGGCGGCAACCCGTTCGATGTCACCCTTGCCCGCGCGGTCATCCAGGTCAAGAGTGTCAAGAGCCAGATGCTCGAAGACGGCTACGGCTACATCCGCATCACCCAGTTCCAGGTCAAGACCGGCGAAGAAGTCGGCAAGGCCCTGGCCAAGCTGCGCAAAGACAACGGCAAGAAGCTGCGCGGCCTGGTCCTGGACCTGCGCAACAACCCGGGTGGCGTGCTGCAATCGGCCGTGGAAGTGGCCGACCACTTCCTCACCAAGGGCCTGATCGTCTACACCAAGGGCCGTATCGCCAACTCCGAACTGCGCTTCTCCGCCGACCCGGCCGATGCCAGCGAAGGCGTGCCATTGGTGGTGCTGATCAACGGCGGCAGCGCCTCGGCCTCGGAAATTGTCGCCGGCGCCCTGCAAGACCAGAAACGCGGCGTGCTGATGGGCACCGACAGTTTCGGCAAAGGCTCGGTGCAAACCGTGTTGCCGCTGAACAACGACCGCGCCCTGAAGATCACCACGGCGCTGTACTTCACCCCTAACGGCCGCTCGATCCAGGCCCAGGGCATCGTCCCGGACATCGAGGTACGCCGCGCCAAGATCACCGCCGAACAGGACAGCGAGAACTTCAAGGAAGCCGACCTGCAGGGTCACCTGGGCAACGGCAACGGCGGCGCCGACCGTCCGTCGGGCAAGGCCGGCAGTGCCAAACCACGCCCACAGGACGATGATTACCAGCTCAGCCAGGCATTGAGCCTGCTCAAGGGCCTGAGCATCACCCAGGGTAAGTAAGCTCAGTTGATGCGTTACCTGCTGCTAGCCCTGTTGTACCTGATGAGCGGCGTCGCCCTGGCGGCGCCGGCTCAAACGGGCAAGGCCTACCTGACACTGATCATCGATGACCTGGGGCAGAACCCTGCGCGCGACTCACGCACCCTGGCCCTGCCCGGCCCGGTGACCCTGGCGATCATACCCGACACCCCACATGCCAGCGACTTCGCCCGCCAGGCTCATCGCGCCGGCAAGACGGTGATCCTGCACATGCCCATGGACCCGGCCACCGGCCCCTATGCCTGGCACCCCGGCACACCGTTGCCGGAGCTGGAACGACGGCTGAACGCGGCGCTCGACAAAGTCCCCTATGCCGTCGGCATCAACAACCACATGGGCAGCCGCATGACCGCCGAACCTGCGGCCATGGCCTGGTTGATGGGGGAATTGCAGCGCCGCGGCCTGTTCTTCGTCGACAGCCGTACCAGCGCCGCCACGGTAGCCGCCAAATCCGCGCAGAACATCAGCCTGGCCAGCGTCTCGCGGGATGTCTTTCTCGATGACGTGCGCACCACCGAAGCCATTGCCGGCCAGCTGCAACAGGGCATCGCCCTGGCGCGCAAGCAGGGCACGGCGGTTCTGATCGGCCATCCTTATCCACAGACCCTGGAAGTGCTCGAGCACGAGCTGCCCAAGCTCAAGGCCCAGGGCATCGAATGGATAGAAATTGCGCAGATGATCGCCGAGCGCGGCAACCGGGCGATGCCCGGCCACGGGCACAACGGACTCTACAGGTAGCGAGCGAAGGTCGCCTCGACAAAACCGTCGCTGCGCATCTGCTCCAGCGCCTGCTGCAGCTTGTTCACTACCTCGTCCGGCACTTCGCGGTTGAGCGCCAGGTACAGCTCGGCGCCGTGAAAACGCAGCACCGTCTTAAGCTTGCTCACCCCCACCTGGCGCGCCAGGTAGCGCCCGGCCGGGTCGCCGCTGGCCCACAGGTCGATTTCGCCGCTCAGCAGTTTTTTCGCGTTGTCGCGATCACGCAGCACCAGCACCGGGTTCAAACCTTGCCTGGCCAGGTACTCGGCAATCGCATCGCCCTTGTAGGCGCCGATGCGGTAGCGCTTGGCCTCCTGAAGGTTGCTGACGGCAATCGGGCTGCTCTCGGGGGCCAGCAGAATCCAGTCATCCGGCCCCAACGGCCCGACCCACTTGAACAGCTTTTCCCGCTCGGGCTGGCGAGCCATGACGAACACGCCGTAGCCGGGGGTTTGCAAGGCCTGCTGGTAAATGCGCTGCCAGGGAAAACGCAAGGTCATGCTATAGGGCACCCCGGCGCGCTTGAACATCTCGCGCACCAGGTCTGCGGCGATGCCATTGATGCCATCGTCGCGGGCAAAGCTCTTGCCGTTGATGGCCATGTTGTAGGGCGGGAAGTTTTCGGTGAGCAGCACCACAGGCTCGCTCGCACGGGCGAGATGACTGAACGACAGGCAGCTGCACAACAACAGGACAAGACGCTTGAACATGATGGCACCGGGCTCCTTGGCAACGCCAAGAGTGCCGGGGCCTGGAGCGCCTGTCCAGTCTGCACCGGTATCACAACAAAAAGGGCCCTGTTCCTGTGAACAGAGCCCTTCCAGTGCATCAGCCGTTATCAGCTATAGACACGCCCCAGCAGCTGGCGGTGGCTTTCGAACTGATCGAGCACATCACGGGTGATCTGCTCCGGGGTGAAGCCCATCAGATCGTATTCCTGGCTGCCGTTGTGCAAGTACACCTCGGCGCGGTAGAAGCGCTGGCGCACTTCCGTCTCGCCTTCCACCGGTGCCTCGCTCGGCGCGGCCAGGTAGCCGTCCAGGCTCACTTCATAAACGAACGGATTGCCTTCTTCCATGTCGATGCGCAGGCCCATGGCCGAGCGCGACTGGCCGACCCGGGTCTGCACCTGGAAGCCCAGGGTCTGCAGCTGCGCAGCTGCTTCCTTGAGCGCCGGGCTGACGCGTTTGTCCATGAAGCGCTGAACGATGGCCTGGGTTGGCTGCAGGTCCAGCTGGCTCAGGCGCTCGCTGAAACCACGACGACCACGGGCAGCCAGTTCGGCTTGCTCCTGCTCGACCTGGCTGTCCTGTTTCATGGCCTTGTACAGGCCGAACATGAACAGCACCAGCACCACCGAGAACGGCAGCCCCGCCAACACCACCATGGTCTGCATGGCCTGGAAGTTACCAGCCAGGAGCAAACCGATGGTGACCACGGTAATGATCGCCGACCAGAGGATACGCAGCCAGTTCGGTGCATCTTCGTCGACATGGCCGCCTTTGCAGGAAAGGTTGGCCATCATCACCGCGCCAGAGTCGGCGGGGGTCAGGAACAGTACGAAACCAACGAAAATCGCGACACCAACCACGATCTTGGCGAACGGATAGTGTTCGAGCAGCTGGTAGATCGACATCGCCGGCTGTTCCAGCGCTGTTCGCCCGAGTTCCACCGCGCCCTGGTTCATGACCAGGTCCAGCGCCGAGTTACCGAAGATCGACAGCCAGGCCAGGGTGAAGCCCAGCGGGATCAGCAGCACGCCAGCGACCAGCTCACGCACGGTACGACCGCGCGAAATACGGGCAATGAACATACCGACGAACGGGCCCCAGGAAATCCACCAGGCCCAGTAGAACACGGTCCACAGGCCCAGCCAGCGCTCGGACTTGTCACTGTCGCCTTCATAGACGTACAGGTCGAAGGTCTTGAGCACCACGCCGTTGAGGTAGTCGCCGATGTTCTGCACGAAGCTGTTGAGCAGGTGCAGGGTCGGGCCGTTGAGCAGCACGAACAGCAGCAGGCCGCTGAACAGGATGATGTTGAGGTTAGACAGGCGGCGGATGCCGTTCTCCACGCCCGACACAGCGGCGATGGTCGCCACGGTGCTCATCACCAGGATCACGATCAGCAGGTTGGTGTCGCTGTGCTGCATGCCGAACAGGTACTCAAGACCCGAGGACACCTGCATCGAACCGATACCCAGGTTGGTCACCAGGCCCAGCAGGGTCACGAACATGCCGAAGATATCGACAGTGTGGCCTGCGGCACCCTTGACCCAACGCTCGCCGACCAACGGGTACAGCGCCGAGCGCAGGGCCAGCGGCTGGTTGTGGCGGTAAGCGAAGTAGGCCACCGACAGGCCGACCAGGGCATAGATCGCCCAGCCGTGCAGGCCCCAGTGCAGGAAGGTCAGCTGCAGGCCTTCACGGGCCGATTGCAGGCTGGCCGGTGCGCCTTCAGGCGGGTTGAAGTAGTGATCCAGCGGCTCGGACGCGCCGAAATACAGCAGCGAGATACCGATACCGGAGGAGAACAGCATCCCGGCCCAGGCACCATAGCTGAAGTCCGGCTTGTCATCCTTGCCGCCAAGCTTGAGCTTGCCGAAGTTGGAGAACGCCAGAACGATGACGAACAGCAGGTAGCCGCCAATCACCAGCATGTAGTACCAGCCGAAGCTGCGCGACAACCAGGCCTGAGCCTCGTTCAGCACGCGGCCGGCGGTTTCGGGAACTGCGATCAGCAAGGCAGTCAACAACAGGATCAGCAACGTCGAGGTGAAGAACACCACGCTGTTGACCCGGACCCTCTCGGCAGGGGTCTTGATTAGGGAGGCAGAACTCATTGCACATATGCTCCGGGCAGTGCGAGAGAAACACGAAACAATCGTTACCCGAGCAAATGGTGCAATAGCCCCACAGCTGCAGGTGTTATAAAAGCACCTTGAAAAAACCGTGATCCCGAATCGATTGCGTTGAAAAAAACAGGCCGAAAACCCCGTCCCGAGGGTTGGCCGCGCGGTGCTATACCGCTCGGCAGATCTGATCAACGCGCCGTTTACACCCGTCAACACCTTGTATTCCGGGGGTTCCACGTCTTTTTGGGGTGCCAATTTGTGCAAACCGCAGGTAGGAAAAACCTGTCAATTGCACAGATTGTCGCAGAGCTTATTCTTTGTTGATTGAACGTTCAATCAAAACAAAATAGACTGGCCTTCGCCGAGGCAGCCGCTCGTCGACTGCTCGCAGGCCTGAGGAGATTTGCAAGATGCCCAAGGTCGGTATGCAACCCATCCGCCGTCAGCAGTTGATCGAAGCCACGTTGCTGGCCATCGACCAGGTCGGCATGGGTGACGCCAGCATTGCGCTGATCGCCCGTTTGGCCGGTGTGTCGAATGGCATCATCAGTCACTACTTTCAGGACAAGAACGGCCTGATCGCAGCGACCATGCGGTACTTGATGAGCGTGCTGAACGAGAACGTCGTCGCCAACCGGCAGGCGCTCAAGGACAACAGCCCGCGTGCCCACCTGCAGGTGATCATCGAAGGCAACTTCGACGCCAGCCAGGTCAACGGCCCGGCAATGAAAACCTGGTTGGCCTTCTGGGCTTCCAGCATGCACCAGCCGTCTTTGCACAGGTTGCAGCGGATCAACGATCACCGCTTGTATTCCAACCTGTGCTGCCAGTTCCGCCGCGCCCTGCCGTTGCCAGAAGCACGTAGCGCGGCCCGCGGGCTGGCAGCCTTGATCGACGGTCTGTGGCTGCGCGGAGCGCTGTCCGGAGACGCTTTCGACACCGACCAGGCGAAACAAATCGCTTACGAATACATGGATCTACAACTGGCGAAACAGACGAGCCCGGACATGCAAAACCAGGCCTCTGAACCACCGCGCGCCGCGATTGCCAAACAAGCAGGAGCGCTGCACGGATAGCCAAACACACATATGCACTTGCGAGGACACTATGGCCCGTTTCGAACTGCAAAAACTCTACATTGATGGTGGTTATGTCGACGCTTCCAGCGACGCTACCTTCGACGCCATCAACCCGGCCAACGGCGAAGTCCTCGCCCAGGTGCAACGCGCTACCGAAGCCGACGTCGAGCGCGCGGTAGAAAGCGCCGAACGTGGCCAGAAAGTCTGGGCAGCGATGACCGCCATGCAGCGTTCGCGCATCCTGCGCCGCGCCGTCGACATCCTGCGCGAGCGCAACGATGAACTGGCCGCCCTGGAAACCCTGGACACCGGCAAGTCCTACTCCGAAACCCGCTACGTCGACATCGTCACCGGCGCCGACGTGCTGGAATACTACGCAGGCCTGGTACCGGCCATCGAAGGCGAGCAGATCCCGCTGCGCGACAGCTCGTTCGTCTACACCCGCCGCGAGCCGCTGGGCGTGACCGTCGGTATCGGCGCCTGGAACTACCCGATCCAGATCGCCCTGTGGAAATCCGCACCTGCCCTGGCGGCCGGTAACGCGATGATCTTCAAGCCGAGCGAAGTCACCTCGCTGACCACCCTGAAACTGGCTGAGATCTACACCGAAGCCGGCCTGCCGGACGGTGTGTTCAACGTCCTGACCGGCAGCGGCCGCGAAGTCGGCACCTGGCTGACCGAGCACCCGCGCATCGAGAAGATCTCGTTCACCGGCGGCACCACCACCGGCAAGAAGGTCATGGCCAGCGCCTCGAGCTCGACGCTCAAGGAAGTCACCATGGAACTGGGCGGCAAGTCGCCACTGATCATCTGCGACGACGCCGATCTGGATCGCGCCGCCGACATCGCCATGATGGCCAACTTCTACAGCTCGGGCCAGGTCTGCACCAACGGCACCCGCGTGTTCGTCCCTGCCTCGATGAAAGCGGCTTTCGAAGCCAAGATCGCCGAGCGCGTTGCGCGCATCCGCGTTGGCAACCCTGAAGACGAAAACACCAACTTCGGCCCGCTGGTCAGCTTCGCTCACATGGAAAGCGTGCTGGGCTACATCGCCAAGGGCAAGGAAGAAGGCGCACGCGTCCTGTGCGGCGGCCAGCGTCTGACCGAAGGCGAACTCGCCAAAGGCGCGTTCGTGGCACCGACCGTGTTCACCGATTGCCGTGACGACATGACCATCGTCAAAGAAGAGATCTTCGGCCCAGTAATGAGCATCCTCTCCTACGAGACCGAGGAAGAAGTCATTCGCCGCGCCAACGACACCGAATACGGCCTGGCCGCTGGCGTCTGCACCAACGACATCAGCCGCGCCCACCGCATCATCCACCAGCTGGAAGCCGGTATCTGCTGGATCAACGCCTGGGGCGAGTCGCCCGCCGAAATGCCGGTCGGCGGCTACAAGCAATCCGGTGTTGGCCGCGAAAACGGCGTGAGCTCGCTGGCTCAGTACACTCGTATTAAATCGGTGCAGGTGGAACTGGGTGCGTACAACTCGGTTTTCTGAGGTGACACGTAGCCAGATGCTCTGAAGCCTCAAGCTTCGAGCTGCAAGCTGCAAGTAAAAGCCGGTGCGCGTTATGCCAACCGGCACTTGCAGCTCCCACTAGATCGCGAGCCTTGCACGACCGCTTTTTCTTGCGGCTTGTAGCTTAAGGCTTGCAGCTGCTTTCGGAGAAAGCCATGGAATATGACTACATCATCGTCGGTGCCGGCTCTGCCGGTAACACCCTGGCGACCCGCCTGACCGAAGACGAAGGCGTTACCGTCCTGCTGCTCGAGGCCGGTGGCCCCGACTACCGCATGGACTTTCGCACCCAGATGCCAGCCGCGCTGGCTTTCCCGCTGCAAGGCCGTCGCTACAACTGGGCCTACGAGACCGACCCGGAGCCGCACATGGACGGCCGCCGGATGGAATGCGGTCGCGGCAAGGGCCTGGGTGGCTCGTCGCTGATCAACGGCATGTGCTACATCCGCGGCAACGCCATGGACTTCGACGGCTGGGCAAAACTGCCAGGCCTGGAAGACTGGAGCTACCTGGACTGCCTGCCGTACTTCCGCAAGGCGGAAACCCGCGACATCGGCGCCAACGATTACCACGGCGGCGAAGGCCCGGTCAGCGTGACCACGCCTAAAGCCGGCAACAACCCGCTGTTCCACGCCATGGTCGAAGCCGGCGTGCAAGCCGGTTACCCGCGTACCGAAGACCTGAACGGTTACCAGCAGGAAGGTTTCGGCCCGATGGACCGTACCGTGACGCCGAAAGGCCGTCGCTCCAGCACCGCTCGCGGCTACCTGGACATCGCCAAGAAGCGTTCGACCCTGACCATCGTCACCCACGCCCTGAGCGATCGCGTACTGTTCGACGGCAAGCGCGCCGTGGGCGTGAGCTACCTGGTCGGCGCCAGCGAAGAGCGCGTCGAAGCCCGTGCGCGCAAGGAAGTGATCGTCTGCTCCGGCGCCATCGCTTCGCCGCAACTGCTGCAACGCTCCGGCGTAGGCCCGCGCGCCCTGCTGGAAAGCCTCGATGTGCCTGTGGTTCACGACCTGCCGGGCGTGGGCGAAAACCTGCAGGACCACCTTGAGCTGTACCTGCAGTACGCCTGCACCCAGCCAGTTTCGCTGTACCCGTCGCTGCTCTGGTACAACCAGCCGGCCATCGGTGCCGAGTGGCTGTTCAACGGCACCGGTATCGGCGCCAGCAACCAGTTCGAAGCTGGCGGCTTCATCCGTACTCGCGAAGAGTTCGAATGGCCGAACATCCAGTACCACTTCCTGCCGGTGGCGATCAATTACAACGGCAGCAACGGCGTACAGGAACACGGCTTCCAGGCCCACATGGGCTCGATGCGCTCGCCTAGCCGCGGCCGTATCCAGCTCAAGTCGAAAGACCCGCGCCAGCACCCGAGCATCCTGTTCAACTACATGGCGACCGAGCAGGACTGGCAGGAATTTCGTGACGGCATCCGCCTGACCCGCGAAATCATGGCCCAGCCTGCACTGGACGCCTACCGTGGCCGCGAAATCAGCCCGGGCGCCGACGTGCAAACTGACGAGGAGCTGGACAAGTTCATCCGCGAGCACGCCGAAACCGCGTTCCACCCGTCCTGCTCGTGCAAGATGGGCGACGACGACATGGCCGTGGTCGACGGCGAGGGCCGCGTGCATGGCATGCAGGGCCTGCGTGTGGTCGATGCCTCGATCATGCCGATCATCATCACCGGCAACCTCAACGCCACCACGATCATGATCGCCGAGAAGATCGCCGACAAGATCCGCAACCGCCAGCCGCTGCCACGCAGCACCGCCAAGTACTACGTCGCCAACGGCGCGCCAGTCAAAGGCAAGGCGATGCGTGAGGTCAAGCAGGCGTAAAACCCTGCCGCCCCCATCGCTGGCAAGGCCAGCTCCCACAATTCAGGGTTGATCATCCTTCCCTGTGGGAGCCGGCCTTGCCGGCGATGAGGGCCTTGCCAGCGACATAAAGAAAAAGCACCTGCCCGGTGCTTTTTTTGTCCCCGCGATTAACCCTTTACAGCCCGCCAACCCCTCAGGTTAGAATCCTTGGCACGCGACCTGCTTGATATTCAAAGCAAACCGCCCCTCCCTTCTGCTTTTCCCCGGAGTACTGCCTTTGGATGCGTCCACCATCAATAGCCTGTTCTTGATCGGCGCATTGCTGGTAGGTGCAAGTATTCTGGTCAGCTCACTGTCATCGCGCCTGGGCATCCCGATCCTGGTCATCATCCTCGCGGTCGGCATGATTGCCGGGGTCGACGGTGGCGGCATCATCTTCAACAATTACCCGACCGCTTATCTGGTGGGCAACCTGGCGCTGGCGGTGATCCTCCTCGACGGCGGCCTGCGCACGCGGGTGGCGAGTTTCCGCGTGGCCCTGTGGCCGGCGCTGTCGCTGGCCACCGTCGGCGTGCTGATCACCACCGGCCTGACCGGCATGGTCGCCGCCTGGCTGTTCGACCTGAGCCTGATCCAGGGCCTGCTGATCGGCGCCATCGTCGGTTCCACTGACGCTGCGGCGGTATTCTCGCTGCTCGGTGGCAAGGGCCTGAACGAACGGGTGACGGCAACCCTGGAAATCGAATCGGGCAGCAACGACCCGATGGCGGTGTTCCTCACCGTGACCCTGATCGACATGATCGCCAGCGGCCAGACCGGCCTGCACTGGAGCCTGCTCACCCACCTGCTGCGCGAGTTCGGCATCGGTGGCCTGCTGGGCCTGGGTGGCGGCTGGCTGCTGCTGCAACTGGTCAACCGCATCAACCTGGCCGGCGGCCTCTACCCGATCCTGGTTGTGGCCGGCGGCCTGGTGGTGTTCTCGCTGACCAACGCCCTGCACGGCAGCGGCTTCCTTGCGGTGTACTTGTGCGGCCTGGTGCTTGGCAACCGGCCGATCCGCAGCCGCCACGGCATCCTGCACATGCTCGACGGCATGGCCTGGCTGGCGCAGATCGGCATGTTCCTGGTCCTCGGCCTGCTGGTCACGCCGCACGACCTGCTGCCCATCGCCTTGCCGGCACTGGGCCTGGCACTGTGGATGATCATTTTCGCCCGGCCGCTGTCGGTGGTTGCCGCCCTGCTGCCGTTCAAGGCCTTCCATGGCCGCGAAAAAGCTTTTATCTCCTGGGTCGGCCTGCGCGGTGCGGTGCCGATCATTCTCGCCGTGTTCCCGCTGATGGCCGGGTTGCCCGATGCACAGCTGTTCTTCAACCTGGCGTTCTTCATCGTCCTGGTTTCGCTGCTGGTGCAGGGCACCAGCCTGCCGTGGGTGGCCAAGCTGCTCAAAGTGACGGTACCGCCAGACCCTGCGCCCATCTCCCGTTCGGCCCTGGAAGTGCACATCACCAGCGAGTGGGAGTTGTTCGTCTACCGCCTGGGCGCAGAAAAATGGTGCATCGGCGCCGCCCTGCGCGAACTGAAAATGCCCGAAGGCACCCGAATCGCGGCGCTGTTTCGTGGCCAGCAACTGCTCCATCCGTCGGGAAGTACCACCCTGGAAGTCGACGATCTGCTCTGCGTGATCGGCCACGAACACAACCTGCCGGCCCTCGGCAAGCTATTCAGCCAGGCGCCGCAGCGTGGCCTGGACCTGCGCTTCTTTGGTGACTTCGTGCTCGAAGGTGACGCAGAACTGGGGGCTGTAGCGGCGTTGTACGGTTTGCAGCTCGATGGCCAGGACCCGCATATGCCGCTCAGTCGCTTCATCGCGCAGAAGGTTGGCGGCGCGCCGGTGGTCGGCGACCAGATCGAATGGAACAGTACCTTGTGGACTGTTGCGGTAATGGAAGGGAACAAGATCCTTAAAGTGGGCGTCAAATTCCCCGAAGGTACTCGACCCGGCCCAGGGTTGTTCCTTTAAACTCCGTTCTTCGCCTCTGCCTGTACGAATTTTCTGCCTATGTCCCTGCGCACGTTTTTAAGCGCAGCCCTGATCGGGCTGTGCCTGTCCTTCTCCCCGGTGTGGGCGGCGGAACCGCCGACCACAGCATCGATCCAGAAAAGCCTCGACAAAATCGCCGAACGCAAGCTGCCCGAGGCTGAACAGAAAGCCCTGCAGCAGGTGCTGGAAAAGACCCTGGCATTCCTCGGCAACAAAGAGGACAGCGAGAAGAAGCTCACCGCGCTCAAGCACCAGCTCAGCGATGCGCCGCGCCAGACCAGCGAAAACCAGCGCGAGCTGGCCAAGCTCAAGGACAGCAAGGTCATTCCGGTCGCCCAACGCTACGCTACCTCCAGCGTACCGCAGTTGGAGCAACTACTGGCCGAGCGCACGACCGAGCAGGGCGAACTGCAAAAAGCGCTGTCCGAAGCCAACAGCTTGACCATCACCGCACAAACCCGGCCCGAGCGGGCCCAGGCAGAAATCAGCGCCAACCAGACCCGCACCCAGCAGATCAACACCAGCCTGAAGATCGGCAAGGACGGCGGCAAACCGCTTAGCGCCGACCAGCGCAACCAACTCAACGCCGAACTGGCCGCGCTCAACGCCCTGACCCTGCTGCGCCGCCAGGAACTGGCCGGCAACAGCCTGCTGCAAGACCTGGGCAACAGCCAGCATGACCTGCTGATCGAGCGCGCCGCGCGCCTGGAGCAGGAAATCCAGGACCTGCAGACGCTGATCAACCAGAAGCGCCTGGCCCAGTCCCAGCAAACCGTCACCGAGCAGTCGATCGAAGCGCAGAAGGCCGGCGGAAGCACCCTGCTGGCCACTGAAAGCGCCGCCAACCTCAAGCTCTCCGACTACCTGCTGCGCAGCACCGACAGCCTCAACGACCTGACCCAGCAGAACCTCAAGACCAAGCAGCAGCTGGACACCCTGACCCAGAGCGACCAGGCCCTGGACGAGCAGATCAGCGTGCTCAAGGGCAGCCTGTTGCTGTCGAAGATCCTCTACAAACAGAAGCAGGCGCTGCCACACCTGAAGCTCGACCGCGACCTGGCCGACCAGATCGCCGACATCCGTCTGTACCAGTTCGAGATCAACCAGCAGCGCGAGCAGATCAGCAGCCCAAGCAGCTATGTCGACAAGCTGCTCGCCGCGCAGCCACCCGAGACCGTCACCCCGCAACTGCGCAAGGCACTGCTGGAAGTGGCGATCACTCGCAGCGACCTGCTCGAACGCCTGAACCGTGAACTGAGCGCGCTGCTCAATGAATCGATCACCCTGCAACTGAACCAGAAGCAACTGTTCAGCACCGCGCAGAACCTGCGTGCAACCCTTGATGAGCAGATGTTCTGGATTCCCAGCAACAAGCCGCTGGACCTGGAATGGCTGCGCAGCGTGCCCGAGCGCCTGCAGAAACAGGTGGTCAGCCTGCCCTGGGGTTCAGGCCTGAGGGAGCTGACCGACGGCCTGGCCCAGCGCCCGTTGTTGTTCCTGCCCTTGCTGCTGCTGATCGGCGCCCTGCTGTGGCGGCGCAAGTACCTGTATGCGCGCCTGACCAAGGTTCACCAGGATGTCGGCCACTTCAAGCGTGACAGCCAGTGGCACACGCCCCAGGCGATCCTGATCAACATCCTCCTGGCCATGCCTCTGAGCCTGGGCCTGGCCCTGTGCGGCTACGCCCTGCAGATCGACGCCCGCGGGCAGAACGCCAACCTCGCCTCGGCGCTGTTCCAGATAGCCCAGGCCTGGCTGGTGTTCTACACCGCCTACCGGATACTCGCCCCGGGCGGGGTGGCCGAATTGCACTTTCGCTGGGAAAAGCCCCAGGTCGAATTCCTCCGCGGCTGGATCCGCCGCCTCGGCACCGTGGTCCTGGCCCTGGTCGGGGTGGTGGCAGTGGCCGAGCATCAACCCTCGGCACTGGCAGAAGATGTGCTCGGCATCGGCGTGGTGCTGACCTGCTACGCGTTGATGGCCTGGCTGCTCAGCCGCCTGCTGCTGAGCAGCCCCACCCATCGCAACACCTCGCTGTTCCGCAAGGCCGTGGGCGTGGCTTTCACCGCGCTGCCGGTGGCGCTGTTCATCGCCGTGTGCTTTGGCTACTACTACACCGCGCTCAAGCTCACCGACCGCCTGATCGACACCCTGTACCTGCTGATGTTCTGGCTGGTGATCGAAGCCGCCTTCGTCCGTGGCCTGGCCGTGGCTGCCCGGCGCCTGGCCTACCAGCGGGCACTGAGCAAGCGCCAGGCAGCCAAGGAAGGCCTGGATGGCGAAGTGCTGGTTGAAGAGCCAACCCTGGACATCGAACAGGTCAACCAGCAATCCCTGCGCCTGATTCGCCTGGCCCTGCTCGGCGGCTTCATCGGCGCCCTGTACTGGGTCTGGTCGGACCTGATCAGCGTGTTCGCCTACCTCGACAACATCACTCTGTACGAGTACACAAGCGGTACCGGCGCGGCCATGAGCATGGTGCCGATCAGCCTGCGCGACCTGCTGGGCGCACTGGTGATCATCGGCATCACCATTGCCCTGGCCGGCAACCTGCCGGGCCTGCTCGAAGTGCTGGTGCTGTCACGCCTGAACCTGGCCCAGGGCAGCGCCTACGCCACCACCACGCTGCTGTCCTACGTGATTGCCGGGGTTGGCTTTGTTTCCACCCTGTCAGCCCTGGGCGTCAGCTGGGACAAGCTGCAATGGCTGGTGGCGGCGCTGTCGGTGGGCCTGGGCTTTGGCATGCAGGAGATCTTCGCCAACTTCATCTCCGGGATCATGATCCTGTTCGAGCGCCCGGTGCGCATCGGCGACACCATCACCATCGGCAACCTCTCGGGCACGGTGAGCAAGATCCGCATCCGCGCCACCACCATCACCGACTTCGACCGCAAGGACATCATTGTCCCGAACAAGACCTTCATCACCGGGCAATTGATCAACTGGTCGCTGACCGACACCATCACCCGGGTGACCCTCAAGCTCGGCGTCGACTACGGCTCGGACCTCGACCTGGTGCGCACCCTGTTGCTCAAGGCAGCCAACGACAACCCGCGGGTACTCAAGGAGCCGGCGCCGATCGTCTACTTCCTGAACTTCGGCGAGAGCACCCTGGACCACGAACTGCGCATGCACGTACGCGACCTGGGCGACCGCAACCCGGTGCTCGACGAGATCAACCGCTACATCAACAAAGAGTTCAAGAAGCAGCACATCAACATCTCCTTCCGGCAGATGGAGATCTACCTGAAGAACATGCAGGGCCAGGAGTACAAGATGGTCCCGGTGGAAAACCTCGACAAGACCGTACTGCCAACCGCCAGCAATGGCGAGAAGCCCGGTGACGAGGCCGCCGGCAAACCGGCCTGACTGGACGCCAGCGGCCATACCCTTGCAGAATACTCAGGTTTTCTCCAGGAGATGGCCGTTGAAAGCCCTCGACGAACTGACTTTCGATAACCGTTTCGCCCGCCTGGGCGATGCCTTCTCTACTTCGGTGCTGCCCGAGCCGATTGCCGAGCCGCGTCTGGTGGTTGCCAGCGAAGCGGCCATGGCGCTGCTCAACCTTGAGCCCACCGAGGCCCATTCGCCGGTATTTGCCGAACTGTTCAGCGGCCACAAGCTGTGGGCCGAGGCCGAACCGCGGGCGATGGTCTATTCCGGGCACCAGTTCGGCTCCTACAACCCGCGCCTGGGCGATGGCCGCGGGCTGTTGCTGGGCGAGGTGCGCAACGACGCCGGCCAGTCCTGGGACCTGCACCTCAAGGGCGCCGGGCAGACGCCTTACTCGCGCATGGGCGACGGCCGCGCCGTGCTGCGTTCGTCGATCCGCGAGTTCCTTGCCAGCGAGGCCCTGCCGGCCCTGGGCATCCCCAGCAGCCGCGCGCTGTGCGTGATCGGCTCGAGCACGCCGGTGTGGCGCGAAACCCAGGAGCGCGCGGCCATGCTGCTGCGCCTGGCGCCGAGCCACATCCGCTTCGGGCATTTCGAATACTTCTACTACACCCGCCAGCCCGAGCAGCAGCGCATCCTCGCCGAGCACGTGCTCAACAACCACTTTGCCGAGTGCAAGGACGACCCTGAACCGTACCTGGCGATGTTCCGCACCATCGTCGAGCGCAATGCCGAGCTGATCGCCCGCTGGCAGGCCTACGGTTTTTGCCACGGGGTGATGAACACCGACAACATGTCGATCCTGGGCATCACCTTCGACTTTGGCCCCTACGCCTTCCTCGACGACTTCGACGCCAACTTCATCTGCAACCACTCCGATGACCAGGGCCGCTACAGCTACAGCAACCAGGTGCCCATTGCCCACTGGAACCTCAGCGCCCTGGCCCAGGCACTGACGCCGTTCATCAGCGTCGAAGCGCTGAAGCAAACCCTGGAGCTGTTCCTGCCGCTATACGAGGCCCATTACCTGGACCTGATGCGCCGGCGCCTGGGCCTGACCCAGGCCGAAGACGCCGACAAGCTGCTGATCGAACGCCTGCTGCAACTGATGCAGCCCGGGGCGGTGGATTACACCCTGTTCTTCCGCCATCTTGGCGACCAGCCCGCCGAGCAGGCGCTGCAGGTGGTGCGCGACGACTTCATCGACCTGGCCGGCTTTGACCTGTGGTCAGCCGATTACCTGGCGCGCCTGCAGCGCGAGCCCGGCAACGCCGAAGGCCGGCGCGAGCGCATGCATGCGGTCAACCCGCTGTACATCCTGCGCAACTACCTGGCCCAGCGCGCCATCGAGGCCGCCGAGGGGGGTGACTACGAGGAAGTACGCCGCCTGCACCAGGTGCTGAGCAAACCGTTCGACGAGCAGCCGGGCATGCAGGCCTACGCCCAGCGGCCGCCGGAATGGGGTAAGCACTTGGAGATCAGTTGCTCGTCGTGAGGCCTGCGCCTCTGATCTTCAGAAGAACACGTCCGCGGGCACCGAAAAGCGCTTGGCCAGTTCACGCACCTGACGCAGATTGAGCTGACGCTTGCCCGCCAGCACCTCTGACACTACCGATTGCGAACCAATCTCCGGCAGATCACTTTGCTTGAGACCATGTTCCTGCATCAGGTAGCGCAACGTGTCGACGCCACTGGCCCGGGGCAAAGGTCGATGCGCATGGTCATAGGCCTGCAGCATATCCCCCAGATGTACGGCGAGACTTGCCAGGGGATGGTTCTCATCCTCGCCGACCAAAACCAGCAGTTCATCCAGCGATTCGGCCAGTGCATCGTAGTCCGCTTCGCTGGCTGGTTTGCGCAACAACGGCGACACATACTGCCAATGCGCTGCTGCTTGCTTGATCAGTGGGCTCATTGCCTTCACTCCTTCCACTTGCCTTTGTCATATGAGGCCTTAGCAAATATCGCAATCTGCGATATTTATCAAAACATTCCGGATAATCGGCAAGCAAGCGGCGGCGGTATTTGTCTTTGCCCGAGAATGTTCTTAGTGTTTCAGCATTCTCACCCTTCTCAGGTACTCAAATGAGCGACCCACTACTTATCCCCTGCCCCCACTGCAACGGCCTCAACCGCATTCCCGGCGAGCGTCTTGGCGACAGCCCTAAATGCGGCCGCTGCAAAAAACCGGTCCTGCTGAGCACGCCGTTCGATTTAAAACAGGGCGACTACGCCAGCCAGATCAAGGGCGACCTGCCGCTGCTGATCGATGTCTGGGCCGAATGGTGCGGGCCGTGCAAGTCGTTCGCGCCGATCTTCGCCCAGGCGGCCAGCCAGCTCAGCGGGCGCTGCCGCCTGGCCAAGCTGGACAGCGAGGCCAACCAGCAACTAGCCGGGCAATTGGCGGTTCGTTCGATCCCAAGCCTGATTCTGTTCAAAAACGGCCGGGAGGTGGCGCGTCAGAGCGGTGCATTCCCACTCCAGCAACTGCTGGAGTGGCTGCGCAGCCAGGGCGTTTAAGCGCCTTCTTCGAGCAAGGCGTGCAGTTCGACGAACTGCTGGGTTAGCTTGTGTCGCGGTTCCAGGTGAATCAGCGGCAGGCTGGCCTGGTGTGATTCACGCATCTTCACCGAACTGTTGAGGTACACCGGCAGCACCGGCAAGCCCTCGGCGAGCAGTTCATCAAGCATCTGCTGGGGCAGGCTGGCGCGAGCCTGGAACTGGTTGACGACGATGCCTTCGACCTGCAGGTCTTCGTTGTGATCATCCTTGAGCTCTTCGATTTCAGCTAGCAGGCCGTACAGGGCCTGGCGCGAGAAACTGTCGCAATCGAAGGGGATCAACACACGATCAGCGGCTATCAGCGCTGAAACCGCATAGAAATTCAGCGCTGGCGGGGTGTCCAGATAGATCCGGTCGTAGTCTTCGTCCAGCTCATCCAGCAGTTTGCGCAGCTTGTTGATCTTGTGCTTGGCCTCAAGTTTGGGTTGCAGGTCGGCAAGCTCGGCGGTGGCGGTCACCACATGCAGGTTGTCGAAGGGCGTTTCGTAGATATCGACCTTGTTCTTCTTGGCAAACGGCCCGGACGACAGGGTCTGCTTGAAGAAGTCGGCAATGCCCATGGGAATATCCTCGCCGGTCAGCCCGGTGAGGTACTGGGTCGAGTTGGCCTGGGCATCCAGGTCGATCAGCAGGGTCCGATAGCCTTCATTGGCACTCACCGCCGCCAGGTTGCAGGCAATGCTCGACTTGCCAACGCCACCTTTCTGATTGAACACCACGCGCCGCATGGAATGACCTCCGTGTGTCTGGGGATGAGCGAGTATGTGCGGCCAATGCCGGCTTGACCAGCCGCCAATGGCTCAAGTTTTTGGCGATCCGACCGAATAAACAACACCGCCATTGGTCGGGAAACCTCGGATCGGTCCGACGAATCTTAAGGACCGCTGTCTGTTGCACACGACAATCCGTACAACCATTATTTGCTACACACCAACTCCACCGGGATAATGCGCGCCACTCGGCGATTGCGCCACACCCCTGTCAGGTCGTTGTTCCGAGTCACTCCCTCGGCAAGGAAGTCCCTCAGGGCGGGAAGTACAGCAACGTGATCACATTCAATATCAGCCAATGGCGCGCGTGGGCACCAGGCCTGCAGACGGCTGCCGATTGGCAGGCCTGGAGCCAGGCAAAGCACACGCCGGCAGTGGCTGAACAGGCACCGGATGTGTCGTTTTTGCCGGCCATGCAGCGCCGCCGCCTGAGCCGCCTGGCGCGCATGGCCTTTGCCGTGGGCTGGCCACTGGCCGAAGGTTTGCAGGATTTGCCGCTGGTGTTCGTCTCCCGACACGGCGAAACCCCGCGCACCTTCGAGATTCTCAGCGACCTGGCCAACGAGCAGCCGCTGTCGCCAACCCAGTTCAGCCTGTCGGTACACAACGCGGTGATCGGCCTGTGGTCGATCATGCGTGGCGAAACCAGCGAAATGACCGCCCTGGCTGCTGCCGGTGACGGTTTCGAGCAAGGCGTGATGGAAGCCGCCTGCCTGCTGCGTGAAGGCGCCGCAGCGGTGCTGCTGATCGTTACAGAAGAGCAGCCGCCCGCGGCCTACGGCCCATGGATTGCTGACGTGCCTTTTGCCTATGCCCTGGGCCTGCTGCTGACACCTGGCGATGACTGGCAACTGACCCTGGGCGACATCAGCACCGCTGCAGTTGCAAGCGAACCCCATGCCCTGAGCTGGTTGCGTTGCCTGCTCAAAGGCAACAGCACTTGTACCCACACCTGGAAGAGCCGCACATGGAACTGGCAACGCAAGCCATAAGCAGACCGCGCGACGCCTATTACTGGCGCCTGCTCGCCACCGCCGTCAGCTTTCTGCTGTTCGGGGTCGGCGGCCTGTGCCTGCGTCTGCTGGTCTTCCCGCTGCTGGCCTGCCTGCCCGGCGACAGCGCCCGCCATCGTCAGCGCGCCCGGCACACCATCAGCTGGCTATTCTGGCGTTTCATCCGCTTCATGGCCGCCAGCGGCGTGCTCACCTACGAGGTCAAGGGCGCTGAAAAGCTCGGCCGCCCGGGACAAATGGTTATCGCCAACCACCCGTCGCTGATCGACGTGGTATTTCTCATCGGCCTGGTGCGCCAGGCCAACTGCGTGGTCAAGCAGAGCCTCTGGCACAACCCCTGTACCCGCGGCCCGGTGCGTTCGGCCGAATACATCAGCAACGACGGCAGCATGGACATGCTCGACAGCGCCGTCGGCGCCCTACAAGGCGGCCAGACCCTGATCATCTTCCCCGAAGGCACCCGCACCCAGCCGGGCCAACCGCCTGCCTTTCATCGCGGCGCCGCAGCTATCGCCCTGCGCGGCGCAAAGATCATTACCCCGGTGACCATCAAGGTCTCCCCCAGCACCCTGACCAAGGCCGAGCCCTGGTACCGCATTCCCCAGCGCCGGGTGCACTTCAGCCTGCAGGTCGGTGCCGACATCGATCCGCAGGCCTTCGCCGCACAAGGCCCTGCCCCGCAAGCCTCGCGCAAACTCAACGATCACCTGCATCAGCACTTCACCAAGGAGCTCGCCGAAGATGAGCGATCCACAGAACACTCTTAACCACGACATCAAGCTGTTGATCATCGACGCCCTGGGCCTTGAAGACATCAGTGCCCAGGACATCGGTGACGAGCAGACCCTGTTCGGCGAAGGCCTGGGCCTGGATTCGGTAGACGCCCTCGAGCTCGGCCTGGCGATCCAGAAAAAGTACGGCATCAAGATCGACGCCGACGCCAAGGACACCCGTAACCATTTCACCAGCGTGGCCAGCCTTGCGGCTTTCGTCACCGCCAAACAGGCAGCCTGAGACAGCACCATGCAAACCCGCGAAGACATCTTCAACACCCTGCGCGACGCCCTGGTCGAACTGTTCGAACTTGAGCCGGCCAGCATCAGCCTGGACTCGAACCTGTATCAGGACCTGGAAATCGACAGCATCGACGCCGTCGACCTGATCGATCACATCAAGCGCCAGACCGGCAAGAAAATCGCCGCCGAGGAGTTCAAGGCCGTGCGTACGGTCAATGACGTGGTCGAGGCGGTCTACCGCCTGGTCAACACCGCGGCATGAAGCGCCTGATCGGCCTCGGGCTGCTGCTGGCCGGTCTGCTGTACCCCTTTGCGGTGCATTTTGGCATGGCCCACTTTGCCCCCTGGCAATTCGGCCTGCTGCTCGGCGGCCTGTGGCTGGCGCGCGCCTTGAGCGAACCGAGGCGGCCCGGCGGGCACTGGATGGCCGTGGCGGCGATAGCCTTCTGCGCGTTGCTGGCGCTGTTCAACAGTCCGCAATTGCTGCGTTGGTATCCAGTGCTGATCAGCGCCTTCATGCTCGGCC
The DNA here is from genome assembly GCF_050435905.1 of Pseudomonas sp. 2835. NCBI lineage: Bacteria > Pseudomonadati > Pseudomonadota > Gammaproteobacteria > Pseudomonadales > Pseudomonadaceae > Pseudomonas > Pseudomonas sp. 2835. The sequence goes on from NZ_JBNDLE010000011.1 coordinate 42,124, forward strand.
TGTTCGGCCTGAGCCTGAAGTTCGGCCCGCCGGTGGCCGAGCGCCTGGCACGCCTGCGTGAGCCGGAGCTGCCCGAGGTGGCGATCCACTACACGCGCCAGGTGACCAAGGTCTGGAGCCTGTTCTTCCTGGCCAACGGCCTGGTCGCCGCCGCCCTGACCCTGTGGGCGCCGCTGAGCTGGTGGACCCTGTACAACGGCCTGATTGCCTACGGGCTGATGGGCCTGCTGTTTGCCATTGAATGGCTGATAAGACAACGCGTGCGAGGACGCTCATGAAATGGATTGCCCTTGAGCAACTGCTGCACCCAAGCGACGCGTCGCGTCCGGTGAGCATCGCCCCGGCGCTGGACCACGAAGCCCTGCGCCAGCAAGCCCTGCAACTTGCCGCAGGCCTTGAGCAGCGAGGCGTGAAGCGCATTGCCGTGCACCTGGAAGACGCCGCCGAGCTGGCCGTGGCCCTGCTCGGCGCCTGGCGCGCCGGTGTACAGGTGCTGCTGCCGGCCGACCTGCAAGCCCAGACCCGCCAGCGCTGGCAAGGCGAGGTCGAGTTGTGGCTTAGCGACCAAGCGCAAGACACGCCGCTGGACGCCCTGTTCGAAGCCCCCCTGGCCGCCGCCGACCTGGACCTGGACAACTGCCAGCTAAGCCTGTGCACCTCCGGCTCCAGCGGCGAACCCAAGCGTATCGACAAGCGCCTGCGCCAGCTGGCCAACGAAGTGCAGGCCCTGGAACAGCTATGGGGCACAGAGCTGGGCGCTGCGTGCATCATTGGCAGCGTCGCCACCCAGCACATCTACGGCCTGCTGTTTCGCGTGCTCTGGCCATTGTGCGCCGGGCGCCCGTTCGTGCGCCGCCAGTTGCCTTTCCCCGAAGACCTGCAGCGCGCCAGCCGCGAGCATCCGGCCTTTGCCTGGGTGGCCAGCCCGGCGCTGCTCAAACGCATGGGCGACAACCTCGACTGGCCAGCGTTGAGCGCGGTACGCCGGGTGTTTTCCTCCGGTGGCGAGCTGCCGGCCAGCGCCGCCCAGGCCTTGCACCAGCGCCTGCAGCAATGGCCGACCGAAATTCTCGGCAGCTCGGAAACCGGCGGCATTGCCTGGCGCCAGGGCGACAGCCTGTGGCAACCCTTTGCCCAGGTGCACCTGAGCCAGAATGAACAGGGCGCGCTGCGCATCGAATCGACCTATTTGCCGCCCGGCCATATCGAGCAAAGCGCCGATGCCGTGGAGTTCAGCGCTGACGGGCGCTTTCGCCTGCTCGGGCGCCTGGACCGGATCGTCAAGCTGGAAGAAAAACGCATCTCCCTGCCAATGCTCGAACAGGCCCTGGTCGCCCATGGCTGGGTCGAGGAAGCGCGCCTGGCGGTGGTCCAGGAAAACCGCGCCAGCCTCGGCGCCCTGCTGGTGCTCAGCGCCGCTGGCCTGCACGCCCTGCGCAACCAGGGCCGCCGCGCGCTCACCGAAGGCCTGCGCCAACACCTCAGCCAGCACTGCGAAGCCCTGGCCCTGCCTCGGCGCTGGCGCCTGCTGCGGCAACTGCCGTTCAATGCCCAGGGCAAACTGCCCCAGGCCGAGCTCGAAGCCCTGCTGCTGGCACCACGGCCCAAAGGCCCGGAAGTGCTGAGCCAGGCCGAGGTCGACGGCGAACTGCAGTTGCAACTGGCGGTGTCGGCAGACCTTGCCTATTTCAACGGCCACTTCCCACAAACCCCGGTACTGCCGGGTGTGGTCCAGGTCGATTGGGCACTGGCCCTCGGGCAACAACTGCTCGACCGGCCACGCCAGTTCGCCGGCATGGAAGTGCTGAAGTTCCAGCAACTGGTGCGCCCCGGCGACCCGTTGCAACTGACCCTGCGCTTCGATGCCGAGCGCGGCAAGCTCTACTTTGCCTACAGCAATGCCGGGGCAGCCTGCTCCAGCGGCCGTATCGTGCTGGAGGCCATCGGTGAATAAGCCCTGTGCGGTGATCCCGGTGTACAACCACGAACTGGCGGTGCCGGCGGTGGTTGCCGACCTGCTAACTGCCGGCCTGCCTTGCGTACTGGTCGATGACGCCAGCAGCCCGGCCTGTGCCGCCGTGCTGGGCCAGCTGGCCGAACAGCAGCAGGTGCATCTGGTGACATTGCAAGTCAACCAGGGCAAGGGCGGCGCGGTCATGGCCGGCCTGCGCGAAGCTGCGCGCCTTGGCTTCAGCCATGCCCTGCAGGTGGATGCCGACGGCCAGCACGACCTGGCCGATGTCAGCCGCTTTCTCGAACAGTCGCAGACTTATCCACAGGCGCTGATTTGCGGTTACCCACAGTACGACGCCAGTGTGCCCAAGGGCCGCCTGTATGCGCGTTACCTGACTCACGTGTGGGTGTGGATCAACAGCCTGTCGCTGCAGATTCCCGATTCGATGTGCGGCTTTCGCGTCTACCCGCTGCCGCCGACCCTGGCGCTGATCGATGCGGTGAAGCTCGGCAAGCGCATGGACTTCGACCCGGAGATCCTCGTGCGCCTGGCCTGGCGCAACCAGCCGATGCGCTGGCTGCCGACCAAGGTGCACTACCCGGCCGATGGCCTCTCGCACTTTCGCCTGTTCCACGACAACGCACTGATCTCGAAGATGCACACCAAGCTGTTCTTCGGCATGTTGCTGCGTGCCCCGGCGATCCTCTGGCGACGGTGGCAGGCATGAGCAACGGCGAACAACACTGGGCCGAACACCAGGAGCGTGGCAGCTTCTGGCTGATGAAGCTGACCGCCTTCGGCATCAAGCTGCTCGGCCGACGCCTGCTCAGCCCGGTGCTGTATGGCATCGTCCTGTACTTCTTCGTGTTTGGCCGCCGCGCCCGGCAGAGCATCTGGCAATACCAGCAGCACCTGGCCGACTGGAGCGGGCAAGCCAGCCTGCGCCCCAGCCAGCGCAGGGTGTTCGGCCAGTTCATGGCCTTCGCCGATGCCCTGCTGGACAAACTCGACGTGTGGAACGGCAAGCTGCGCCTGGAGCAGATCGAAATCGTCGACCCGGCGCAACTGCGCACTCAATTGCGCGCCGAGCGCGGGCAGATGCTGGTGGGCGCGCACCTGGGCAACCTCGAGGTCTGCCGTGCCCTGGCCGAGCTCGGTGAGCAAGTGACCATGAACGTGCTGGTGCACACCAAGCACGCAGAACGTTTCAATCGCCTGCTTGGTGAATCGGGGGCGAGCAACCTGCGCCTGATCCAGGTCAGCGAGCTGGACCCGGCAATCATGCTGCAACTGAGCCAGCGCCTGGATCGTGGCGAATGGCTGGCGATTGCCGGCGACCGCGTGCCGTTGCATGGTGCGCGCACGGTCGAGGCGGATTTCCTCGGCCACCGCGCTGCCTTCCCGCAAGGCCCGTGGCTACTGGCCGGGCTGCTCAAGTGCCGGCTCAACCTGTTCTTCTGCCTCAAGCAGCATGGCCGCTACCAGGTGATCCTCGAACCCTTCGCCGAGACCATCGAATGGCGCCGTGGCCAGCGCGATCAGGTGATCGCCGACTGGGCCGGGCGCTATGCCGAGCGCCTGGGCCACTATTGCCTGCAAGCGCCGCAGCAATGGTTCAATTTCTACCCTTTCTGGAAGACCGATGACGATGCATCCGCATAAGCCCGTGACCTTCGGCGCGTTGCCGCTGGCAATCGAAGACGTCCTCGCCCTGGCCAATCGCCAGGCCGAAACCCGCCTGCAGGACGACGCCGAGTACCGCGCGCGGATTGCCCGTGGCGCGCAGTTCCTCGACTCGCTGCTGGACAAGGAAGGGGTGATCTACGGCGTGACCACCGGCTACGGCGACTCGTGCGTGGTGGCGGTGCCGCTGGAGCATGTCGAAGCGCTGCCCAAGCACCTGTACACCTTCCACGGCTGTGGCCTCGGCCAATTGCTCGATGCACCGGCCACCCGCGCGGTGCTGGCCGCGCGCTTGCAGTCGCTGTGCCACGGTGTGTCCGGGGTACGCGTCGAGTTGCTGGAACGCCTGCAGGCGTTTCTTGCCCACGACATCCTGCCGCTGATTCCCCAGGAAGGCTCGGTGGGCGCCAGCGGCGACCTGACGCCGCTGTCCTACGTAGCCGCCACCCTGTCGGGCGAGCGCGAAGTCCTGTACCGCGGCGAGCGCCGCAGCGCCGCCGAGGTCCATCGTCAACTGGGCTGGCAGCCGCTGGTGCTGCGGCCCAAGGAAGCCCTGGCGCTGATGAACGGTACCGCAGTGATGACCGGTCTGGCCTGCCTGGCCTTCGCCCGCGCCGATTACCTGCTCAAGCTGGCCACGCGCATCACCGCGCTGAACGTGGTCGCCCTGCAAGGCAACCCGGAGCACTTCGACGAGCGCCTGTTCGCCGCCAAGCCGCACCCGGGGCAAATGCAGGTGGCGGCCTGGTTGCGCCAGGATCTGGCCATCGATGCGCCGACCGCGCCGCTGCACCGCCTGCAGGACCGCTACTCGCTACGCTGCGCGCCGCATGTGCTCGGTGTGCTGGCCGACAGCCTGGGCTGGCTGCGCGGCTTTATCGAAACCGAACTGAACAGCGCCAACGACAACCCGATCATCGACGCCGAAGCCGAACGCGTGCTGCACGGCGGGCATTTCTACGGCGGCCATATCGCCTTCGCCATGGACAGCCTGAAGAACCTGGTGGCCAACGTCGCCGATCTGCTCGACCGCCAGCTCGCGCTGCTGGTCGACACCCGCTACAACCATGGCCTGCCCAGCAACCTGTCGGGCGCCAGCGCCGAGCGGGCAATGCTCAACCACGGTTTCAAGGCGGTGCAGATCGGCGCCAGCGCCTGGACTGCCGAAGCGTTGAAAAACACCATGCCGGCCAGCGTGTTCTCGCGCTCCACCGAGTGCCACAACCAGGACAAGGTGAGCATGGGCACCATCGCCGCCCGCGATGCCCTGCGCACCCTGGAGCTCACCGAGCAAGTTGCCGCCGCGACCTTGCTGGCGGCCAACCAGGGTGTCTGGCTGCGCGGCCGCGAAGCCGACGCCCGCGACCTGCCGCCGGCGTTGGCCGAGATGCACGCCGCGCTGCTCGAAGACTTCGCCCCGGTCATCGAAGACCGTGCCCTGGAAGGCGACCTGCGCCTGTGCCTGAGCCGAATTGCCGAACAACACTGGAGGCTGCATGCGTAGTCAGGGAGTGCTGCACGTCGATACCGAAGTGCTGGTGCCGTTCTTCGATGTCGACAGCATGCTGGTGGTCTGGCACGGCCACTACGTGAAATACCTCGAGGTGGCGCGCTGTGCGTTGCTCGACCGCCTCGAACACAACTACCTGCAGATGCAGGCCTCGGGCTTTGCCTGGCCGGTGATCGACCTGCAACTGCGCTATGTGCGTGGCGCCACCTTCGGTCAGCGCCTGAACGTGCGCGCCAGCCTGGTGGAGTGGGAGAACCGCTTGAAGATCAACTACCTGATCAGCGATGCCGCCACCGGCGAGCGCATGACCCGCGCCAGCTCCGTGCAGGTCGCGGTCGAGATCGCCAGCGGCGAAATGCAACTGGCCTCGCCGCAGGTGATGATCGACGCCGTGAACAAGGTGCTGCCATGAAGACGTTGCTGCGTGGCCTGCTGTGCCTTGGCCTGCTGGCCAGTTGCACGCTGGCCCAGGCCTTTGGCCTTGATGACCTGAGCAAGCAACTGGGCGAACCTGCGGTCATCAAGGGTTCGTTCATCCAGGAAAAACACCTGCGCGCCCTGCCGCAGCCACTGGTCAGCAAAGGCCAGTTCGTGCTCGCCCGTGACCATGGCCTGCTCTGGCTGCTGCAAACGCCCCTCAAGCAGGACTACCGACTCAACGCCCAGGGCATCGCCCGCCGCGACCCGTCCGGTTGGCAGATGCTGCCGGGCAAGAGCGCCGGCGCCGAGCAGAACCGCCTGTTCTTCGCCGTACTGCAAGGCGACAGCAGCGGCCTGCAGCGTGACTTCGAACTAAGCCTGCAAGGCGATGCCAAGCACTGGCAATTGCGCCTGACCCCACGTTCGCTGCTGCTCCAGCAGGTGTTCAGCCAGATCGATATTGATGGCGGGCAATACGTCGAACGCATCCAGTTGCTGGAAACCCAGGGCGACAGCACCGTGCTGCGCATGCCATCGAGCAGCAGCGCCAGCCTGACCGACACGGAGCGCCGCGATTTTGCCGAGTGAGCGCCTGTTGCCACGGCTGTTCTTGCTGCTGCTGATCGCTGTGCTGGCCCTGGCCGGCTGGCAGTGGCACCGCGCTGCGCCGTTGTCTGCCGATCTGATGACGCTGGTGCCCGGCGCCACCCAGGACCCGCTGGTGCAGCGCGCCGAGCAGCGCATGCAGGAGCCACTGAACCGCGAGATGCTGGTACTGGTCGGCCACCCCCAGCGTGACCAGGCCATCGCCTTGGCCCAGCGCCTGGGCGAGCAATGGCAGGCCAGCGGCCTGTTCGAGAAGGTCCAGTGGAGCCTGCAGACCGATCTGCAGGCACTGCGCGAACAGTTGCTGCAAGGGCGCGTGGCGATGCTCTCGCGTGCCGACCGCAGCAGCCTGGTCGACAACCCGCAAGGCTTTATCGAGCAGCGCGTGCAAAGCCTCTACGACCCCTTTGCCGGCTTCAGCCTGGTGCCCAGCCAGGACGACTGGCTGGGCCTGACCGGGCGCATCCAGAACAGCCAGCCACGCCCTGCTGCGGTGCAACTGGATACCGCCAGCGGCGCGCTGGTAGCCGAAGCCGACGGGCAGCACTGGGTGCTGCTGCGCGCGCGTACCTTGGGCAACGCGTTCGACATGCAACTGCCCCTGCAAGTCGCCGACCTGCTCGCCGTCAGCCGGGCTGAAGCCGGGCAGAGCGGCGCCCGCCTGCTGGCTGCCAGCGGTTTGCTGTATGCCGCCAACGGCCAGCGCCAGGCCAGCCAGGAAATCACCTGGGTCGGCGGCGGCGCCACGGTCGGCATCCTCTTGCTGTTGCTGCTGGCGTTCCGGCGCCTGCGGGTGTTGCTGGCGTTCGTGCCGGTGCTGGTCGGCATGCTGTTTGGCGCGGTGGCCTGCGTGGCGCTGTTCGGCCAGATGCACGTGATGACCCTGGTGCTCGGCTCGAGCCTGATCGGTGTCGCCGTCGACTACCCCCTGCACTACCTGTCCAAGAGCTGGAGCCTGCGCCCCTGGCAGGCCTGGCCGGCCTTGCGGCTGACCTTGCCGGGGCTGAGCCTGAGCCTGGCCACCAGTTGCATCGGCTACCTGGCCCTGGCCTTCACCCCGTTCCCGGCCCTGACGCAGATTGCGGTGTTCTCCGCAGCCGGCCTGATCGGCGCCTACCTCAGCGCCGTGTGCCTGCTGCCGGCACTGCTCAAGGGCATCGACCTGCAGCCGGCGCAATGGCCGCTGCGCATTGCCCAATGGCTGGTGGACCTGCGTGAAAAGCTGCTGAACAAGGTTCCCAGCCAGGTCCTGCTCGGCCTGCTGATCCTGTTTTGCGCGGCGGGCCTGTGGCAGCTGGACAGCCGCAATGACATCCGCCAGTGGGTCGGCAGCCCGCCGCAACTGCTCGAAGAAGCCCAGGCCGTGGCGCGCATTACCGGTTACCAGCCCACCAGCCAGTTCTATCTGGTACGCGGCGCCGACCAGAGCCAGTTGCTGGCGCGTCTGCAAACGCTGAGCACGCGCCTTGATGCGCTGGTCGAAACCGACAAGCTCAAGGGCTACATGGCTCTCAGCCAACTGGTCGCCAGCCCTGCCGAGCAGCAACAGGTACGCGATGCACTGAGTACCCTGCCGCTGCAACCGCTGCTGGCCCTGGGCGTGCCGCCAAGCGCGCTACAGGCGGAACTGGCGCACGTGCAGGCACTGCCTACCCTCGGCATCGATCACGCCCTCAGCGGGCCGCTGGGCGAGCCCTGGCGCACCCTGTGGCTGGGTGCCGACGATCAGGGCGTCGCCGCCATCGTCAGCCTGCAAGGGTTGAACGATCCGGCGTTGCTGCGCTTGCAAGCCGACGACCTCGACGGCGTGCAACTGGTCGATCGCCTCGGCGACCTCAACCGGGTGTTCGCCGCGACCCAGGTCAGCGCCGCCGAGCTCAAGCTGTTGTCGTGCGCGCTTATCGTGGTGTTGCTGATCCTGCCGTTCGGCCTCGGTGGTGCCCTGCGCATCGTCGCCCTGCCGCTGCTCGCGGCGTTGTGCAGCCTGGCTTGCCTGGGCTGGCTGGGCCAGCCGCTGACCCTGTTCAGCCTGTTCGGCCTGCTGTTGGTCACCGCCATCAGCGTCGATTACGCGATCCTCATGCATGAGCAGATCGGCGGCGCCGCCGTCAGCTTGCTCGGTACCCTGCTGGCGGCGACCACCACCTGGCTGTCGTTCGGCCTGCTGGCAGTGTCGAGCACCCCGGCGGTGAGCAACTTTGGCCTGGCAGTAAGCCTCGGCCTGGCCTTCAGCTTCGTCCTGGCGCCCTGGGCTGCCGGCGGCCACAAGGAAGTGTCGGCATGAGTATCCTGCTGTTCTGGGCCCTGGCCCTGGCGCTGTTCTGGATCGCCAGCGAGCTGGGCCGGCGCCTGGGGCTGATCCCGATTGTCAGCCAGTTGCTGCTGGCGACCCTCGGCCTGCCGCTGCTGATGCTGTTCTGGGTCGAGCCGCACTGGCAGCTCAGTGGCGCTGCGCTGGTGGCGCCGTCCTGGCTGAAAACCCTGTATGGCCTGAGTTTCGCCCTGCTGCTGGGGCATATTCTGGCTGACGTTGTGGAGCTGAAGTTCGACCGCCAGAGCCTGAAGATCGCCCTGCCAAGCTTCTTTGTGCCCTTTGCCTGTGGCCTGGCCTGCGGCGCCTTGTTGCTGCCGCAGCAGCCCTGGCTGACCACCCTGGCGCTCGGGCTGGTGTTCGCCATCACCGCCATTCCGGTGCTCTACCTGTACCTGCGCAACATCGACTATCCGCCTGCGGCAACCCGGCGCCTGATGCAGTCGGCGATCCTCATCGACCTGACCTGCTGGTTGCTGTTCGGCCTGGGCAAGGGCAGCCTCGACCCCATGAGCCTGCTGCTGCCCGTGCTGGGCGCCTGCCTGCCATTGCCGCTCTACGCCCTTGGCCTGCGCCGGCCGTGGGTCTACAGCCTGGGCTTTTTCGCCCTGCTGTTCGTTGCCGAGCACTACCGCCTCAACGCCTTGATCTTCGGTATCGGCTACCTGTGCTGCCTGGCCTGGCTCAAGCTGCCACTGCACATGCCGCTGTCGGCGCGGTGGATAAAACGCCTACAGAACGGCATCGCCATCCCGCTGATCCTGACCTTCGGCATCATCCAGATCGATATTCACAACGTGCTGCAGGGCTTCGATGCCATCCAGTTGAGTGCCTTGCTGCTGTTACCGATCGTCAGCAAGCTGCTCGGCAACTGGCTGGGCCTGTGCTGGGCAACGCCGTCGTTCGCCGGCGCGAGCAAATGGCGGGAGAGCCTGCTGCTCAATATTCGCGGTTTGAGCGAGATCGTCTTTCTCAACCTGCTGCTGCAACAACAGCTGATCAGCCCGGCGCTGTACTTCGCGCTGATGCTGATGAGCCTGGTCGCCACGCTGATGCCCGCGCTGGCCGGCCTGCACCGGATTCCATTGAAGACTGCCCACCCGGCAAGGAGGCCTTATGCCGAACACTGAACTGCAACAACGGCAGGTGCTGATCATCGGCGCCGGACCGTCCGGCGCCATCGCCGGTGCCCTGCTCAAGCGCAACGGCCACGACGTGCTGGTCATCGAGCGCCAGCGCTTCCCGCGCTTTTCCATTGGCGAGAGCCTGCTGTCGCACTGCATCGACTTCGTCGAGGAAGCCGGCATGCTCCCGGCCCTCGAAGCAGCGGGCTTCCAGCGCAAGAACGGCGCGGCCTTCGCCTGGGGTGATGAGTACAGCGCGTTTGATTTTGGCGACACCTTCAGCAACGGCAAGCCGAGCACCTTCCAGGTCCAGCGCGCCCAGTTCGACCAGTTGCTGGCCGACCAGGCTGCGGCCCAGGGCGTGGAAATCCGCTACGAAGAAGAGATCATCGCCGCCGACTTCGAGCGAGCGCACCCGCAAGTGCGCGTGCGCCGCCAGGATGGCAGCGAGTACCGCGTCGAAGCTGAGTTCGTCCTCGATGCCAGCGGTTATGGCCGCGTGCTGCCGCGCCTGCTGGACCTCGAAGCACCGTCGAACTTCCCGGTGCGCCAGGCGGTGTTCACCCACATCGAAGACCGTATCGACCACCCGGCGTTCGACCGCGAAAAGATCCTCATCACCACCCACCCGCAGCACCGCGATATCTGGTTCTGGACCATTCCGTTCAGCAATGGCCGATGCTCCCTGGGCGTGGTCGCCGGCGCCGAGCACTTTGCTGCCGCGCCGGCCGACCTGGATGCCTGCCTGAAGGACTTCGTCGCCCAGACCCCAAGCCTGGCCAAGGTGCTGGCCAACGCCGTGTGGGACACTCCGGCGCGGACCATCGGCGGCTACTCGGCCAACGTCAAGACCCTGCACGGCCCGGGCTTTGCCCTGCTCGGCAACGCCGCCGAATTCCTCGACCCGGTGTTCTCCTCCGGGGTGACCATCGCCATGCGCTCGGCGAGCATGGCAGCCGGCGTGCTGCACCGCCAGCTGCAAGGTGAAAGCGTCGACTGGCAGAGCGAGTTCGCCGAGCCGCTCAAGCGCGGCGTCGATACCTTCCGCGCCTATGTCGAAGGCTGGTACAACGGCAGCTTCCAGGACGTCATCTACCACCCGGCCAGCTCGCCGGAAATCCGCGCGATGATCAGCTCGATTCTTGCCGGCTACGCCTGGGACCTGCGCAACCCGTTCGTCAGCGAACCCAAGCGGCGCCTGCGCATGCTCGCCGAAGTCTGTGCAAGGACGGCGGCATGAGCCAGCAACCCTTCCTCAGCGACAGCTACGTCGAGGAAACCCGCTTCGGCTTCTGGTTCCTGCGCAGCCACACCTGGCAGCACCATGTGCTGCGGGTGGCGATCAACGACCTGCGCCGGCTGTTCGACGCGCCGCTACCGCAGGCACCGGTGCTGCTTGATGCCGGCTGCGGCCAGGGCAAGTCGTTCCAGTACCTGCAGCAGGTGTTCGCCCCCGGCCAGTTGCTGGGCACCGACGCCGACCCGCACAGCCTCGAGCTGAGCCAGGCCGAGGCCCGGCGCCTGGGCCTGAAGGTCGAGCTGCGTGGCAGTGACTGCGCGGCCTTGCAGTTTGCCGACAACAGCGTCGACATCCTGTTTTGCCACCAGACCTTCCACCACCTGGTCGAACAGGAAAAGGCCCTGGCCGAGTTCTACCGGGTGCTCAAGCCCGGTGGCTACCTGCTGTTTGCCGAGTCCACCGAAGCCTACATCGACACCTGGGTGATCCGCTGGCTGTTCCGTCATCCCATGCATGTGCAGAAAAGCGCCGAAGAGTACCTGCAGATGCTCCGCGACCAGGGCTTCGAATTCGGCGCGCAGAATGTCTCGTACCCGTACCTGTGGTGGAGCCGTTCCAGCGACTTCGGCCTGCTCGAACGCTTTGGCCTGCGCAAGCCGCCACCGGTCGGCCAGCGCGAAGAAACCCTGGTCAACGTGGTTGCCCGCAAACCCTTGAAACCAGCCGAGCCGAGTGCATGAAACGCCTGTTGCTGATCCTCGCCTTCGCCCTGCTGAGCGCCTGCGCCAGTCGGGCGCCGCTGCCCGCGCAAATGCCGGCGCTGACGCTGCCGATGCAGCTGCATATTCAGCGCCAACAGGCAGGGCAAAGCCAGGACTGGCTGCTGGTGATCCAGCGCGAGGACGCCAGCCTGCGCTGGTCGTTACTGGACTTGCTGGGTATTCCGCAAGCACGGCAGTTGCTCAACGACGGCCAGTGGCACGCCGATGGCCTGCTGCCACCCAACCCGGGCGCCCGTGAACTGTTTGCCGCCCTGCTGTTCGCCATGACCCCGGCCGAGCAGGTGCAAACGCTCTACCCCGGCGCCCGCCAGCAAGGCCAGCAGCGCTGGCTGGGTGAGCGCTGGCGAGTCGACTACCGACAAGCCGACGACTTCACCTTGAACCTGGGCCAGGGCCTGCGTTATCTAGTCAGCCCACTGCCCAGCGAGAACACGCCATGACCGCTTACCTCAATGCCCTGGGCCTGGTCTGTGCCCTGGGGCGCGGCCAGGCCGAAGTCGCCCGCAAGCTGTTTGCCGGCGACTGCTCTGGCATGCGCGCGGAGGAGGGCTGGGTGCCGGAGCGCAGCCTGCCGGTGGCGAGCGTACACGGCGAGCTGCCCGAGCTGCCCGTCGGCATGCAGGCCCACCACAGCCGCAATAACCAGCTGCTGCTGGAGGCTTGCCTGCAGATCAATGCAGCGATCGAAGCGGCCATTGCCCGCTTTGGCCGCCAGCGTATCGGCATCGTCCTGGGCACCAGCACCTCAGGGATCAAGGAAGCCAGCGACGGCATCGCCCACTACCTGCGTGAGCAACAGTTTCCAGCCAGCTACGACTATGCCCAGCAGGAGCTCAGCGCCCCGGCCAACTTCCTGGCCGACTGGCTGCAACTGAGCGGCCCGGCCTATGTGATTTCCACCGCCTGCACCTCCAGTGCCAGGGCCTTGATGAGCGCGCGGCGCCTGCTCGACCTGGGGCTATGCGATGCGGTGATCTGCGGCGGTGTCGACAGCCTGTGCAAGCTCACCCTCAACGGCTTCAGCGCCCTCGAGGCGGTGAGCGCCGAGCGCTGCAACCCGTTCTCGGTCAACCGCAACGGCATCAACATCGGCGAAGCCGCAGTGCTGTTCCTGATGACCCGTGATGCCAACCACGAAGGCCCCGGCATTGCCCTGCTCGGTGCCGGCGCCAGCTCCGATGCGCACCATATCTCGGCGCCTGAGCCCGGCGGCAAGGGCGCCTTGCAGGCCATGCGCAAGGCACTGGACAATGCCCGCCTGCAACCGCAAGACATCGACTACCTGAACCTGCACGGCACCGCCACCCGGCACAACGACGCCATGGAAAGCCTGGCCGTGCATGAACTGTTCGGCAGCCAGCTGGCCTGCTCGTCGAGCAAGCCGATGACCGGCCATACCCTGGGTGCGGCCGGCGCACTTGAAGCAGCGTTCTGCTGGCTTAGCCTGGCCGCCGGCAATACCGAAGGGCGCCTGCCGCCGCACGTCTGGGATGGCGTCGATGACCCGCAGTTGCCAGCCCTTAACCTGGCCGATGCCAGCCAGCGCCTGCCGGCCAGCGGCCCGCGACGCCTGATGAGCAATTCGTTCGCCTTCGGTGGCAACAACGTCAGCCTTATTCTCGGAGACACCCCATGATCACCTGGCCACTGGCCGAACTGCTGCCGCACGCCGGCGACATGATCCTTATCGATCAGGTCGAGTCGTTCGATGAAGAGCAGATCCATACCCACCTGACCGTGCGCCCCGGCGGCCTGTTCAACCGCGCCGACGGCAGCCTGCCGGCCTGGGTCGGCATCGAGCTGATGGCCCAGAGCGTGGCTGCCTATGCCGGTTGCCGCGCGCGCCAGCAAGGCCAGCCGGTGGAGCTGGGCTTTTTGCTCGGCACGCGTAAATTCGAATGCAATGTCGAACATTTCCCTGCCGGTACCCATTTGCACATCCATGCCCTGCGTTCGCTCGAAGACGACAACGGCATGGGCGTGTTCGAGTGTCACCTGCGCGGCCCGGGCATCCATGCCATGGCCCGTTTGAACGTTTTTCGCCCGCCGCAGGTGGCCAGCTACCTGGCCGAAGCGGGCCCAGAGGAGTCCCCCCATGACTGACACCATCCTGGTCACCGGTTCCAGCCGTGGCATTGGCCGGGCCATCGCCCTGCGCCTGGCGCACGCCGGTTTCGACCTGGTCCTGCATTGCCGAAGCGGGCGCAGCGAAGCCGACGCCGTTGCAGCAGAAGTCCGGGGCCTGGGCCAGCAAGCCCGCGTGCTGCAGTTCGACGTCGCCGACCGCGCCGCCTGCGCGGCCATCCTCACTGATGACGTGGAAACCCATGGCGCCTACTACGGCGTGGTCTGCAACGCCGGCCTGACCCGTGACGGTGCCTTCCCGGCCCTGACTGAAGAAGACTGGGACCAGGTGCTGCGCACCAACCTCGACGGCTTCTACAACGTCCTGCACCCGCTGATGATGCCGATGATCCGCCGGCGCAAAGCCGGGCGCATCGTTTGCATCACCTCGGTGTCGGGCATGATCGGCAACCGCGGCCAGGTCAACTACAGCGCCTCCAAGGCCGGCGTCATCGGCGCCGCCAAGGCCCTGGCAATCGAGCTGGGCAAGCGCAAGATCACCGTCAATTGCGTCGCTCCGGGGTTGATCGATACCGCCATGCTCGACGAGCACGTGCCGGTCGAAGAGTTGCTGAAGATGATCCCGGCGCAGCGCATGGGCACTCCGGAAGAAGTCGCCGGCGCGGTGAATTTCCTCATGTCGGCCGAAGCCGCCTACATCACCCGCCAGGTGCTGGCAGTTAATGGAGGCCTGTGCTGATGAAACGTGTGGTCGTCACCGGCATGGCCGGTATCACCTCGCTGGGCAGCGACTGGCAGACCATTGCTGGCAACTTCGCCAGCAACCGCAGCGGCATCCGCCGCATGGACGAATGGGACCGTTTCGAGGAGCTCAACACGCGCCTGGCCGGCCCCATCGATGATTTCAAGGTGCCGAGCGGCTGGACCCGCAAGCAGCTGCGCAGCATGGGCCGGGTCTCGCGCCTGGCCGTGGCCGCGGCCGAGAACGCCCTGCGCGACGCCGGCCTGCTCGATGACCCGTCGATCCGCGACGGGCGCATGGGCGTGGCCTGTGGCTCGTCCACCGGCAGCACCGACGAGATCAAGGCGTTCGGCAACATGCTGCTCAACTCGGTGGCCGAAGGCCTCAACGCCAACTCCTATGTGCGGATGATGCCTCACACCACCGCGGCCAATATCAGCATCTTCTTCGGCCTCACCGGGCGCCTGATCCCTACCTCCAGCGCCTGCACCAGCGGCAGCCAAGGCATCGGCTATGCCTACGAGGCGATCAAGTTCGGCCGCCTGCCGCTGATGCTCGCCGGCGGCGCCGAAGAGCTGTGCCCGACCGAGGCGATGGTCTTCGACGCGCTGTACGCCACCAGCCTCAAGAACGACACCCCGCACAAGAGCCCGAGCCCCTACGACAGCGGCCGCGACGGCCTGGTGATCGGCGAAGGCGGTGGCATGCTGGTGCTCGAAGAGCTCGAGCACGCCCTGGCCCGTGGCGCGCACATTTATGCCGAGATCGTCGGCTTTGGCAGCAACGCCGACGGCCAGCACACCACCCGCCCGGAGCAGGCAACCATGCGCCGGGCCATGGAGCTGGCGCTGGAAGACGCAAGCCTCACGCCCGCTGCCATCGGCTACGTCAACGGCCACGGCACCGCCACCGAGCAGGGCGACATCGCCGAAACCCTGGCCACCAGCAGCCTGTTCGGCCCGCGCATGGCGATCAGTTCGCAAAAAAGCTTCCTCGGCCACACCCTCGGTGCTTGCGGCGCGCTGGAGTCCTGGTTCAGCATCGAGATGATGAACAGCGACCGTTATGTGCACACCCTCAACCTTGAGCACATCGACCCGCGTTGCGGCGAGCTGGACTACCTGTGCGGCGAGTTTCGCAGCATGAGTCACGACTACGTGATGAACAACAACTTCGCTTTTGGCGGGGTTAACACCTCGCTGATTTTCCGTCGCTGGACCTGACTTGAACCTGCTGGAGAGAAAGGAATGTCTTCATTGATTCGCGCCGCTGTCCTCGGCCTGGCCCTGGCGGGCCTGGCTGGTTGTACCTCAAAGCAGGTACTGACCCCGCAAGAACAGCTGGTGGTCGGCCACAACTACAGCCACGAGCAAGTGCAGCAGGCCATCCTCAAGGCCGTCGCCGAGCGCGGCTGGACCGCACGCACGGTCAGCCCGAACCTGATCCAGGCCGACATCCTGGTGCGCAATACCTTCTATGCCGCCATCGACATCCGCTACAGCGTCAGCAACTTTCGCATCAACTACCGCGACAGTCGCGAACTGGGCTACAAGAACGGCAAGATTCACCGCAACTACAACCGTTGGGTGAACAACCTCGACAAAAGCATCCTGCAAGAGCTGAACAGGATGGAAGCGCAAAACATGGTGCAACGCGCCATCAACGAACAGCACTCGAACACTGTCAAATAATCAAGGAACGACACAATGCGTCTGAAAACCTGGACCGCCACCGCCACTCTGCTGCTCTGCGCCCTGCCCGGCCTGAGCCAGGCCCGTGACACCACTCACTACCTGCCGTTCGAGAAAGTCGTGGCGCAGATGACCGCCGAGAACAAGCTCGACGGCTCGGTGAAGTTCTACCTGGCCGGCGTGCAGCCAAAAGGCAAGGTCACCGTGGTCAGCCCGGCGGCGATCACCAACAAGAAGACCAACGCCTTCAACAAGAGCGACGAAGCGGCCTGCGAATGGGCCCTGCAATCGGCGCTGCTGACCATGCAGGACGCCGCTCGCAAGGTCGGCGCCAACGCCGTGACCAACATCAGCAGCTACTACAAGCGCAACGAGCGCAAGGACGCCACCACCTACGAATGCCACGCCGGCGCAGTCATGGCGGGCGTTGCGCTGAAGGGCGACCTGGCCAAGGTCCAGTAACTCAGCTGCGTTCCAGGGCTTGCCGGGTCAACAGCTCGGCAAACGCCCTGGCCATCGCCGACGGCGCAGCGCGGCGCTGCACCAGCCACACCGCCGTCACCGCGTCGTCGTCGAGCAAGGTCCGGTACACCACGCCATCGATACGCATGCGCTGGAACGAAGCCGGCAACACCGACACCCCCAACCCCGCAGCCACCAGGCCGATGATGGTCATCGCCTCCCCCGCCTCCTGGGCAAAATGCGGACTGAACCCGGCCTGACGCGCCAGGCTCAGCAATTGCGCATGCAAGCCACTGCCGTAGCTGCGCGGAAAAAACACGAAGGGTTCATGGGCCAGCTCGGCCATGTGCACCCCGGCTTCGCTGCCCTCGGCCAACGGGTGAGCGGCATTGATCACCACCACCAGCGGCTCGCGAAACAGCTCGACGGCATTCAGGCTCTCGGGCAACGCCAACGGCCGCATCAGGCCGACTTCGATCGACTCGTCGAGCAAGGCATCGGCCACGTCGCGGCTGCTCATTTCCTTGAGGTTCAGGTGCACGGCCGGGAAGCGCTGGCGAAAGGCGTGAATGGCCTTGGGGATGCTTGAATTGAACGGCGCCGACGAAGTGAAGCCGATCTTCATCTCGCCCAGCTCGCCCAATTGCGCGCGCCGGGCGACATCGGCGGCCTTGTCGACCTGCGCCAGCACCAGCCGCGCCTCTTCCAGGAACAGCCGCCCGGCCTCGCTGAGCTCGACCCGACGATTGGTACGCTCGAACAGGCGCGCCCCCAGCTCCTGCTCCAGGGCCTGAATTTGCTGGCTCAACGGTGGTTGGGAGATCCCCAGGTTCTGCGCCGCCCGGCCAAAATGCAGCTCTTCGGCTACGGCAATGAAGTAGCGCAGGTGACGCAATTCCATGGCGGCTCCAATAGGTCGTAAAACCTCTTAAACAGGTCGAACAATATATTGGAAATGATCATTAGCCAGCTATATGCTTTTTTCACTGCCTGACAGGCCGTAGCGCCCCCGAGGTCCCCCGTGAAAACTGCTGTTGCGCCACACGCCCACGAACTGCCCCCTGCTCCGCTGGACGAAATCGTCGCCACCCTCAACGAAAGCTGGATCGAAAAAGGCACCCCGGCTTTTTTGCGTACCGTGCTGGCGCTGTTCTGCGGCGGCTTTGCCACCTTTGCCCTGTTGTATTGCGTGCAGCCGATGATGCCGCTGCTGTCGCAGGAGTTTTCCATCAGTGCCGCGCAGAGCAGTCTGATCCTCTCGGTATCCACCGGCATGCTGGCGTTCGGGCTGCTGATCACCGGGCCGATTTCAGACCGCATCGGGCGCAAGCCGGTGATGGTCTTCGCCCTGTTCTGCGCCGCGCTGTGCACCATCGTCAGCGCCATGATGCCCAGCTGGCATGGCGTGCTGCTGACTCGCGTGCTGCTCGGGTTGTCGCTCAGCGGCCTGGCGGCGGTGGCCATGACGTACCTGAGCGAAGAGATCCACCCCCAGCACATCGGCCTGGCCATGGGCCTGTACATCGGTGGCAATGCCATCGGCGGCATGAGCGGGCGGCTGATCACCGGGGTGCTGATCGACTTCGTCAGTTGGCACACGGCGATGTTGGTGATCGGTAGCCTGGCGCTGATTGCTGCGGCGGTGTTCTGGAAGATCCTCCCCGAATCGCGCAACTTCCGCCCGCGCTCGTTGCACCCGCGCAGCCTGCTCGACGGCTTTACCCTGCACTTTCGCGATGCCGGCCTGCCGTGGCTGTTCCTCGAAGCCTTCCTGCTGATGGGCGCGTTTGTCACCCTGTTCAACTACATCGGCTATCGCCTGCTGGCCGAGCCCTATCACATGAGCCAGGCGCTGGTCGGGCTGCTGTCGGTGGTGTACCTGTCGGGCATCTACAGCTCGGCGCAGATCGGCGCCCTGGCCGACAAGCTGGGCCGGCGCAAGGTGTTCTGGGCAACCATTCTGCTGATGTTCAGCGGTTTGCTGATGACCCTGCTCAGCCCCTTGCCGCTGATTATCGTCGGCATGCTGGTGTTCACCTTCGGCTTTTTCGGCGCGCATTCGGTGGCCAGCAGCTGGATCGGCCGCCGGGCGACCAAGGCCAAGGGCCAGGCATCGTCGCTGTACCTGTTCAGTTACTACGCGGGGTCGAGTGTGGCCGGGACGGCAGGCGGGGTGTTCTGGCATCAGGCAGGGTGGAACGGCATCGGCCTGTTCATCGGCAGCTTGCTGGTGGTGGCGTTGCTGGTGGCAGTGCACTTGAGCCGGTTGCCGGCCAAGGCTTGAGCTCAGGGCCGCTGCGCGGCCCATCGCCGGCAAGGCCGGCTCCCACAGGAGCTGGCCTGCCACTGGATCAGTTGATCACTTCAACCAGGTCGACATCCACTTCACGGCTCATCAGGTGCTTCTCGACTTCACCGGTCAGCTTGACCTTGGTCTTGTCGTTGAAGGCCACCGGCGGCAGGTCTTCGTCATCGATTTCGACGGTGATGGTGCCGGTGGTGTCCTTGAACTCGTACTTGTCATCGTTGTTCACTTTCTTGATGACGTAGCCTTGCAGCACAACCGGGGTGTCGTCAGCGGCCTCATTGGCGGCGGCAACCGTGGTCACCGACTGGGCGCCAGGGCCGGTATAGCCGGCGGCCAGGGCAGCGGTGCTGAACAGCGGGGCAAGCAGCAGAGCGAGGTAACGAGTTTTCATGGTGAAGATCCTGTCTGGGTTTCGATGGAGCCAGATTACCCAGGCAGGCTGAATTGAACCTTAATGGCAGTGGGAGCGGGCTTGCCCCGCGATCGCGCTGGTTCAGCCAGGTCGCAATCGCGGGGCAAGCCCGCTCCTACTTAGTGGTACTGCGCCGAGAGCTCGTGCACGGCGTTGATAAACGCGCCGGCGTGCTCCGGATCAACCTCGGGGGTGATGCCGTGGCCGAGGTTGAACACGTGACCACTGCCCTGGCCGTAGCTGGCAAGGATACGCCCTACTTCGGCACGAATGGCTTCTGGCTTGGCGTACAGCACGGTCGGGTCCATGTTGCCCTGCAGGGCGACCTTGCTGCCAACGCGCTGGCGCGCTTCGCCGATGTCGCAGGTCCAGTCCAGGCCCAGGGCATCAGCACCGGCATCGGCGATGCTTTCCAGCCACAGGCCGCCGTTCTTGGTGAAGAGGATGACCGGCACCTTGCGCCCTTCGTGCTCGCGGATCAGGCCGCTGACGATCTTGCGCATGTAGGCCAGGGAAAACTCCTGGTAGGCCGCCGCCGACAGGTTGCCGCCCCAGGTGTCGAAGATCTGCACCGCTTGTGCGCCGGCGAGGATCTGCCCGTTGAGGTAGCTGATGACCGACTGTGCGAGCTTGTCGAGCAGCAGGTGCATGGCCTGCGGGTTGTCGTAGAGCATGGCCTTGGTCTTGCGGAAGTCTTTCGACGAGCCGCCTTCGACCATGTAGGTGGCCAGGGTCCAGGGGCTGCCGGAGAAGCCGATCAGCGGCACGCGACCGTTGAGCTCGCGGCGGATGGTGCTGACCGCGTCCATGACGTAGCCCAGGTCCTTTTGCGGATCAGGGATCGGCAACGCTTCGATATCGGCCAGGGTGCTGACGACCTTCTTGAAACGCGGGCCTTCGCCGGTTTCGAAGTACAGGCCCTGGCCCATGGCGTCGGGGATGGTGAGGATGTCCGAGAACAGGATCGCGGCGTCCAGCGGGTAGCGGTCCAGCGGCTGCAGGGTGACCTCGCAGGCAAACTGCGGGTTCATGCACAGGCTCATGAAGTCGCCGGCCTTGGCGCGGCTGGCGCGGTATTCCGGCAGATAGCGGCCGGCCTGGCGCATCATCCACACCGGGGTGACGTCTACGGGTTGCTTGAGCAGGGCGCGCAGAAAACGATCGTTCTTCAAGGCAGTCATGTCGGCATCCGGAAAAAAAGTGGGGGCATTTTCTCAGAGCCCAACGTAAAAGGCACGGTATCAACCGTGCCTTTTGTCTATCGACTTGTGACAGGTCAATAGATTTTGTTGAATTCATCGCGGGTCAAGCCCGCTCCCACAAGATCACAGGTGCATGCAGGACCTGTGGGAGCTGGCCTTGCCAGCGATCAGACTTCCAGGTAATCCAGAATCCCCTCGGCAGCATTGCGCCCCTCGAAGATCGCCGTCACCACCAGGTCAGAACCGCGGACCATGTCGCCACCGGCGAAGATCTTCGGGTTGCTGGTCTGGTGCTTGTAGGTGTTCTTCTCCGGTGCCACCACGCGGCCCTGGCTGTCGGTCTGGATGCTGAACTGCTCGAACCACGGCGCCGGGCTCGGGCGGAAGCCGAAGGCGATGACCACGGCATCGGCCGGGATGATCTCTTCGGAACCCGGGATCGGCTCGGGGCTACGGCGGCCACGGGCGTCCGGCTCGCCGAGACGGGTCTCGACCACCTTCACACCTTCGACCTTGTCTTCACCGACAATCGCAATCGGCTGACGGTTGTAGAGGAATTTCACCCCCTCTTCCTTGGCGTTCTTCACCTCTTTGCGCGAGCCAGGCATGTTCGCCTCGTCACGACGGTAGGCACAGGTCACGGCCTTGGCGCCCTGGCGGATGGAGGTGCGGTTGCAGTCCATCGCCGTGTCGCCGCCACCGAGTACCACGACCTTCTTGCCCTTCATGTCGACGAAATCTTCCGGCGACTTTTCAAAGCCCAGGTTGCGGTTGACGTTGGCCACCAGAAAATCCAGGGCATCGTGCACGCCGGGCAGGTCTTCACCGGGGAAGCCGCCCTTCATGTAGGTGTAGGTGCCCATACCCATGAACACGGCATCGTATTCCTCGAGCAGCTGCTCCATGCTGACATCCTTGCCCACCTCGGTGTTGAGGCGGAACTCGATGCCCATACCGGTGAAGACTTCGCGGCGATTGCTCAGCACGGTCTTTTCCAGCTTGAACTCGGGGATGCCGAAGGTCAGCAGGCCGCCGATTTCCGGGTTGCGGTCGAACACCACCGGGGTCACCCCGCCGCGTACCAGCACGTCGGCGCAGCCCAGGCCGGCCGGCCCGGCGCCGATGATGGCGACGCGCTTGCCGGTCGGCTTGACCTTGGACATGTCCGGGCGCCAGCCCATGGCGAAGGCGGTGTCGGTGATGTACTTCTCCACCGAACCGATGGTCACCGCACCGAAGCCGTCGTTAAGGGTGCAGGCACCCTCGCACAGGCGGTCTTGCGGGCACACCCGGCCGCAGACTTCCGGCAGGGTGTTGGTCTGGTGCGACAGTTCCGCGGCGGCGAGGATGTTGCCTTCGGAAACCAGCTTCAACCAGTTGGGGATGAAGTTGTGCACCGGGCACTTCCACTCGCAGTACGGGTTGCCACAACCCAGGCAGCGGTGGGCCTGTTCGGCCGACTGCTGGGGTTTGAAGGGTTCGTAGATTTCCACGAACTCTTTCTTGCGTTGACGCAACAGTTTCTTCTTCGGATCCTTGCGCCCGACCTCGATGAACTGGAAGTCATTGCTGAGACGTTCAGCCATTTTCAATACCTCTTTACCGCAGTTGCTAGCTTCAAGCTGCAAGCTGCAAGACGATCACGTGGGCCGGCAAACCTCGTACTGCTTTGAACTTGCAGCTTGAGGCTTGCCGCTTGCCGCTACTGCGGGTTGGCACGGGTGCTGGACAGCAGGTTCTTCAGGTTGGCCGCCTTCGGCTTGACCAGCCAGAAGCGCCGCACGTAATCGTCCAGGTTTTCCCAGAGCTCACGACCCCATTCGCTGTTGGTTTCTTCGACGTACTCAGCCAGCACGCGCTGCAGGTGGCTGCGATAAGCCTCCATGGCCTCGCCGCTGATGCGCTGGATCTCGACCAGTTCGTGGTTGAGCTTGTCGACGAAGCTGTTGTCCATGTCCAGCACGTAGGCAAAACCACCGGTCATGCCCGAGCCGAAGTTGTAGCCGGTCTTGCCCAGAACGCAGACAAAGCCGCCGGTCATGTACTCACAGCAGTGATCGCCCGTGCCCTCGACAATCGCGTGGGCACCGGAGTTGCGCACGGCAAAGCGCTCGCCCGCGGTACCGGCGGCGAACAGCTTGCCGCCGGTGGCGCCGTACAGGCAGGTGTTGCCGATGATGGCGCTGTGCTGGGTGGCGAACGGGCTGCCCGCAGGCGGCACGATCACCAGCTTGCCACCGGTCATGCCTTTGCCGACGTAGTCGTTGGCATCACCTTCGAGGTACATGTTCAAGCCACCGGCGTT
Source organism: Pseudomonas sp. 2835 (assembly GCF_050435905.1). Classification (NCBI taxonomy): domain Bacteria; kingdom Pseudomonadati; phylum Pseudomonadota; class Gammaproteobacteria; order Pseudomonadales; family Pseudomonadaceae; genus Pseudomonas; species Pseudomonas sp. 2835. Next base: position 64,961 of record NZ_JBNDLE010000011.1, read on the forward strand.
CCATACGCCGAAGCTCTGCCCGGCAGTGCCCTTGAAGCGGAAGGTGATCGGTGCCTTGGCCATGCCCTGGTTGCCGTGCAGGCGGGCGATTTCGCCGGAGATCCGCGCGCCGATGGAGCGGTCGCAGTTGCAGATGTCCAGCTCGAACTCGGCGCCCGACAGGTCGCGAATGGCCGGCAGGGCCATGTCGACCATTTTCTCGGCCAGCACGCCCTTGTCGAACGGCGGGTTGCGGTCGACTTCACAGAACTGCGGCTTGTCGGCCGGCACGTGTGGGCTGCCCAGCAGCGGGCTGAGGTCCAGGTGCTTCTGCTTCTCGGTTTCGCCGGGGAGCATTTCCAACAGGTCGGTACGCCCGATCAGCTCGCCGAGGCTGCGCACGCCGAGCTTGGCCAGCCACTCACGGGTTTCTTCGGCGACATAGGTGAAGAAGTTCACCACCATGTCGACGGTGCCGATGTAATGGTCCTTGCGCAGCTTGTCGTTCTGGGTGGCAACGCCGGTGGCGCAGTTGTTCAGGTGACAGATACGCAGGTATTTGCAGCCCAGGGCGATCATCGGTGCGGTACCGAAGCCGAAGCTTTCGGCGCCGAGTATCGCCGCCTTGATCACGTCCAGGCCGGTTTTCAGGCCGCCGTCGGTCTGCACCCGGACCTTGCCGCGCAGATCGTTGCCGCGCAGGGTCTGGTGGGTTTCGGCCAGGCCCAGTTCCCACGGCGCGCCGGCGTACTTGATCGAAGTCAGCGGCGAAGCGCCGGTGCCGCCGTCGTAGCCGGAGATGGTGATCAGGTCGGCATAGGCCTTGGCCACGCCGGCGGCGATGGTGCCGACGCCTGCTTCTGCCACCAGCTTGACCGAGACCAGCGCCTGCGGGTTGACCTGCTTGAGGTCGAAGATCAGCTGCGAGAGGTCTTCGATCGAGTAGATGTCATGGTGCGGCGGTGGCGAAATCAGGGTCACGCCAGGCACGGCGTAACGCAGCCGGGCGATCAGGCCGTTGACCTTGCCGCCTGGCAGCTGGCCGCCTTCGCCCGGCTTGGCACCCTGGGCAACCTTGATCTGCAGCACTTCGGCATTGACCAGGTATTCGGGGGTGACGCCGAAGCGGCCGGTGGCCACTTGCTTGATCTTCGAGCTCTTGATCGTGCCGTAGCGGGCTGGATCTTCGCCGCCCTCACCGGAGTTGGAGCGCGCGCCCAGGCGGTTCATCGCCTCGGCCAGGGCTTCATGGGCTTCCGGCGACAGCGCGCCGAGGGAGATACCGGCCGAGTCGAAGCGCTTGAGGATCGCTTCGAGCGGTTCGATCTCGCTCAGCTCCAGCGGCTGCTCCAGGGTTTTCACCTTGAGCAGGTCGCGGATCATCGACACCGGGCGCTTGTCGACCAGTGCGGTGTATTCCTTGAACTTGGCGTAGTCGCCCTGCTGCACGGCGGCCTGCAAGGTGTTGACCACGTCCGGGTTGTAGGCGTGGTATTCGCCACCGTGGACGAACTTCAACAGGCCACCCTGCTGGATCGGCTTGCGCGCGCTCCAGGCTTCGGCGGCGAGTAGCTTCTGCTCGTTCTCGATGTCGACGAAGCGCGCGCCCTTGAGGCGGCTGGCAACGCCACGGAAACTCAGGTTGACCACTTCTTCCGAGAGGCCGACGGCTTCGAACAGCTGCGCGCCCCGGTAGGAACCGACGGTCGAGATGCCCATCTTCGAGAGGATCTTCAACAGGCCCTTGGAGATGCCCTTGCGGTAGTACTTGAAGACTTCTTCCAGGTCACCGAGCACTTCGCCGGTGCGGATCAGGTCGGCCAGCACTTCGTAGGCCAGGTACGGGTACACGGCCGAAGCGCCGAAACCGATCAGCACGGCAAAGTGATGCGGGTCGCGGGCGGTGGCGGTTTCAACCAGGATGTTGCTGTCGCAGCGCAGGCCCAGTTCGGTCAGGCGGTGATGCACGGCACCGACGGCCAGCGAGGCATGCACCGGCAGCTTGCCCGGGGCAATATGACGGTCGCTCAGCACCAGCTGGGTCTTGCCGCTGCGCACGGCTTCTTCAGCCTGGTCGGCGATGTTGCGCACCGCCGCTTCCAGGCCCAGGCTCTCTTCGTAGTTGAGGTCGATCAACTGACGCTCGAAGCCGGGGCGATCGAGGTTCATCAGCGAGCGCCACTTGGCCGGCGAGATCACCGGCGAGCTGAGGATGACCCGCGAGGCGTGCTCGGGGGATTCCTGGAAGATGTTGCGCTCGGCGCCCAGGCAGATCTCCAGCGACATGACGATCGCTTCACGCAGCGGGTCGATCGGCGGGTTGGTGACCTGGGCGAATTGCTGGCGGAAGTAGTCGTAGGTCGAACGCACGCGCTGCGAAAGGATCGCCATCGGCGTGTCGTCGCCCATCGAGCCGACCGCTTCCTGGCCTTGTTCGCCGAGCGGACGCAGCACCTGGTCACGCTCTTCGAAGGTGACCTGGAACATCTTCATGTATTGCTTGAGCTGGTCAGCGTCGTAGCTGGCCACGCCCTGGTCGTCGCTGAGGTCGGCCTGGATGCGCAGGGCATTCTGGCGCAGCCAGCGCTTGTACGGATGACGCGACTTGAGGCGATTGTCGATGGCGTCGGTGTCGAGGATCTGCCCGGTTTCGGTGTCCACGGCAAAAATCTGCCCCGGGCCGACCCGGCCCTTGGCGATTACGTCTTCAGGCTTGTAGTCCCACACGCCGATTTCCGACGCCAGGGTGATGTAGCCGTTCTTGGTGGTGACCCAGCGCGCCGGGCGCAGGCCGTTGCGGTCGAGCAGGCACACCGCATGGCGCCCTTCGGTCAGTACCACGCCGGCCGGGCCGTCCCACGCTTCCATGTGCATGGAGTTGTATTCGTAGAAGGCGCGCAGGTCGGCGTCCATGGTTTCGACGTTCTGCCACGCCGGCGGAATGATCATGCGCACGCCGCGGAACAGGTCGATGCCGCCGGTGACCATCAGTTCGAGCATGTTGTCCATGCTCGAGGAGTCGGAACCGACGCGGTTGACCAGCGGGCCGAGTTCTTCGAGATCCGGGATCAGGTCGTTAGCGAACTTGGTGCGCCGCGCCTGGGCCCAGTTGCGGTTACCGGTGATGGTGTTGATCTCGCCGTTGTGGGCGAGGAAGCGGAACGGCTGCGCCAGCGGCCATTTCGGCAGGGTATTGGTGGAGAAGCGCTGGTGGAACACGCAGATTGCGGTTTGCAGACGCTCGTCGCTGAGGTCCGGATAGAACGCGGCGAGGTCCGCCGGCATCATCAGGCCTTTGTAGATGATGGTCTTGTGCGAAAAGCTGCAGATGTAGTGATCGGTGTCGGCGGCGTTGGCCACCGAAGAGCGACGACGGGAGCTGAACAGCTTGATGGCGAATTCCTGATCGCTCAGGCCTTCACCGCCAATGAACACCTGCTCGATCTGCGGCAGGCGCTCCAGGGCCAGGCGGCCAAGGACGCTGGTGTCGATCGGCACTTTGCGCCAGCCCACCAGTTGCAGGCCGGCCGCGAGGATCTCGCGGTTCATGTTGGCGCGCGCGGCTTCAGCCTTGGCGTTGTCCTGATTGAAGAACACCATGCCGACCGCGTACTGCTTGGGCAGCTCAGTGGCGAACTGTTCACGGGCCACGGCACGCAGGAACTGATCGGGCTTTTGCATGAGCAGACCGCAACCGTCGCCGGTCTTGCCGTCGGCGTTGATCCCACCACGGTGGGTCATGCAGGTCAGGGCCTGGATGGCCGTTTGCAAAAGGTGGTGGCTGGGTTCGCCCGTCATATGGGCGATCAGGCCGAAACCACAGTTATCCTTGAATTCTTCGGGATGGTACAGACCTGTTTTCATAGACACTTTCTCACCAGGTTCGCCTCTCACCAAGGCAAATCTTTTTTTAGTACAACCACTTACCATCCACGCCGAACGAATGCCAGCTTTGCGGGGGCAATAGGGGAGCCATTGTTGCACAGCGACAGGGAAGCCCACAAATTTACGACGAATTTCCGCAAATCCATGTCGCATTTTTGAATGTTTTTAAGCGTACACCGTGGTAACGGCATGGCTTGAGTCTGAAGCGTTTCAGCCTGGACTGCAAGAACGGCTTGTGGCCGGCAGTCTGGGACAGAAAAGCCTGCCGCGCAGTACGCAGCAGGCTTGACCGATGTTCAGGAGTCGCTCAGCAGGTGGCGGGGGTAGTGCCACCAGGCTATATCAGCGGGTCGAGGCCAGTTCTTGTTGGACGCTGGCGACGGTACGTGGCCAAGGTTTACCAGCCTGGACCTTGGCTGGCAAGGCCTTGATTGCAGCCAGAGCAGCATCACGGCTGGCGAAGTTGCCGTAGGTGATGACGTACAGCGGCTTGCCCTGCAGGGTTTTCTTGAAGTAGCGATAGTCGCCACCCTGGGCCTTGACGTAGGCCTGGGCCGACGCTTCGGAGCTGGTGCCGAGGATTTGCACGACATAATTGCCTGGCTTCTGCCCGGCGTACCAGCTGCCACCGGCTGCTGGCTTGGCTGCCGGCTTCTCGGCAGGCTTCGGCGCAGGCTTGGCGGTTGCAACCTGGGTTGGCGCAGGCTTGGCTACAGGTGCAACCGGTTTACTGACAACAGGCGCTACCGGCTGCTGTGCAGGCGCTACCGGTTGCGCCGGGGTTGGCGCAGGGCCAGCCGTGACACCTGCCGGTGGCGCGATAGTGGTGACGGTAGGCGGAGTAGAGGGTTGCAGCGCGGTTTCGCCGGCCGGGGTCGATTCTTCGCCCTCACCCATGCCGGTGGATTCGGCCAGCGGGCCACGCATGACCGGTTGCGACTGGCCTACCAGCGGCAGTGGCATCGGCTGCGAATTGCCGGCGAATTCGATCGCCGGGCCGCCATTGTTCGATTGGGCATTACCTGGCTGACCTTCGCCCAGCGGCAGTTGCGCCTGTTCGGCAGGGGCAGTTGGCGCCTGATCACCCTTCTTCGGCATCAGCACGGCGGCCGCAACGGCGACCACAACAACTGCAGACAGCGCCAGCACATGTTTCTTCGGCATATTGAACCCCATTGATGGTCGCTTCGCCGTGGTCCGGCTGGCGATCATGGCTTCGATCAAGGTATCGCGGGCGACCTGGTTGATAGTCCCGGGCCAGCCGTCAGAGTTTTGGTGAATATCAACGATCTGCTCACTGCTGAACACTTCGATGCCCCGCCCGGCACCTTCAAGGCGCTGCTCAAGGTATTCACGGGTTTCTTCTTCGCTGTAGGGCTCAAGCTCGATGACGTGAAAGCGCTCCTGCTCGGCATTGAGCTCTTCCAGCCCGGCGATCAGTGACGGCTCGCCAAACAGGAAGACATGCGGACGCCCTTCCGGGGTACCCGCCGCCAACTCCAGCAAGGCTTGGAGTGCCGACTCGCCAAGTTGTTCCGCATCGTCCACCAGCAGATAGACTTCCTGCCCGGTCAGCGCCAGTTGCACCACCTGGGCAAGGATGTCCGGGACTTCGGCCTGGGCCACGCCCAGCGACTGGGCCACCTGGCCGAGCAGGCTGGCGGCATCGCTGGCGCCGCGGGCGGAAACCACCACGCTCTGCACCGATTGCTTGTTGGTGCTGGCTACCAGGGCCTGGCGCAGCAGGGTCTTGCCACTGCCCTGAGGGCCGGTGACCACCAGCAGCAACTGGCTGTAACGGGCCAGGTGGTGCAATTGGCCGAGTACCGGCTTGCGCTGGGCTGGAAAGAATTTGAAACCCGGCACCCGTGCAGCGAAGGGGTCGTGGTTCAACTGGTAATGGCCGAGAAAGGCCTCGTCGGCATGCAAACTAGTCATCGGACGCTCATCAACCTCAAAGCTGGGCCACGATCGCGCGGTAATCCGCGGCCAGCGTGGCCTGAAGAATCTCTTTTGGATAGTCGTCGGTGACCACCGCTTCGCCCATGCGGCGCAGCAGGACCAGACGCAGACGACCGTCGAGTACCTTTTTATCTACTGCCATGTGTTCCATGAACTGCGCCGGAGTCATCTCGGCGGGCGGCACCACCGGCAAGCCTGCGTTCTGGAACAGACGGATACCACGGTCACGCTCCTGCTGGCTGATCCAGCCCAGGCGCATGGACATTTCCAGGGCCATTACAGTGCCCGCTGCGACGGCCTCACCGTGAAGCCACACACCATAGCCCATGTGGGTCTCGATGGCGTGACCGAAGGTGTGGCCCAGGTTCAGCGTGGCACGCACGCCCGATTCGCGCTCGTCGGCACCCACTACCGCAGCCTTGGCTGCGCAGGAACGACGAATGGCCTCGGTCAGCGCCACCTGGTCGAGGCCGCGCAAGGCCTGCATATGCTCTTCGAGCCAGCCCAGGAAGGGTTCGTCACAAATCAGGCCGTACTTGATCACTTCGGCCAGGCCCGCCGACAACTCGCGCGGTGGCAGGGAATTGAGGCTGCGGGTGTCGATCAGCACCGCGTTGGGCTGATAGAAGGCACCGACCATGTTCTTGCCCAGCGGGTGGTTGATGCCGGTCTTGCCGCCCACCGACGAATCGACCTGGGACAACAAGGTAGTCGGCACCTGGATGAAGTCCACGCCGCGCTGGTAGCAGGCGGCGGCAAAGCCGGCCATGTCGCCGATCACCCCGCCGCCAAGCGCTACCACCGTCGTGCGGCGGTCGTGGCGGGCGGTGAGCAGCGCATCGAAGATCAGTTGCAGGGTTTCCCAGTTCTTGTAGGCCTCGCCGTCGGGCAACACCACCGGCAGTACCGAATAGGCACCCAGGGTCTTGCTCAGGCGTTCGAGATAGAGGGGGGCGACAGTCTCGTTGGACACGATGGCGACCTGCCGGCCAGCGATATGCGGCGCCAGCAGTTCAGGTTGATCCAGCAGGCCTTCGCCAATGTAGATCGGGTAGCTACGTTCGCCCAATTCGACCTTTAGTGTCTGCATGTGTCCCCACAATGAACTAGGCGCGGCATCGATGGCTCGAACCGCGCGATAACGGTGTGCCCTGTCACGGCATGACTGGTCGCCGAGGATAGTCCTGGCTTAACGGGGCGGCAACTTCTGCAAGCGCTCGAGAATATCCTGCACCACCATCCGCGGTGGCCGTTCGTCGGTTTCCACCACCAGATCGGCAATCTCGCGATAAAGCGGGTCGCGAACTTCAAGCAGCGCGCGCAAGGTCGCCTCCGGGTTGGCCGTGCGCAGCAACGGCCGGTTGCGATCACGCGAGGTACGCCCGACCTGCTGCTCGACCGAGGCGTGCAGGTACACCACCCGCCCGCCGGCATGCAGGGCCTGGCGATTGGCATCGCGCATTACCGCGCCGCCACCGGTGGCCAGCACCACGCCATCGAACGCGCAGAGCTCGGCGATCATCGCCTGCTCACGGTCACGAAAGCCCGGCTCGCCTTCCTTATCGAAGATCCACGGGATATTGGCGCCGGTGCGCAATTCAATTTCCTTGTCGGAATCCTTGAACGGCAGGCGCAGCTCTTTGGCCAGCAGGCGGCCGATGGTGCTTTTGCCAGCACCCATCGGCCCCACAAGTATCAAATTTCGCACAGAATCAACGACTCACAGCAATCGCCTGGTCACTCATGATACGCGGAGTCAGGAAGACCAGCAGCTCGGATTTTTTCTCTTGTAGAACATCGCGACGAAACAGCCGCCCAACATACGGCACATCGCCGAAAAATGGCACCTTGTCGACAACTTTACTTTGCACCGTCGAGTACACGCCGCCGATAACGATGGTCTCGCCATCATTGATACGCACCTTGGCATTGACCTCGTTTTTACGGATCGCCGGCACGTGATCAAGGGCGTTGAGGTAGTCGGGCTCGTCCTTGGTCACCTTGACCGCCATGATCACCCGATTGTCCGGGGTGATCTGCGGGGTTACCTCAAGGGACAGCGAGGCCTCGCGGAAGGTCACGGAGGTGGCGCCGCTGCCGCTGGTTTCCTGGTACGGTACCTCGGTGCCCTTGAGGATCCGCGCGGTTTCCTTGTCGGCGGTGACCACCTTGGGCTGGGAGATGATCTCGCCATTGCCGGTACGCTCCATGGCGCTCAGTTCCAGGTCGAGCAGCGCACTGTTGCGCACCAGGCCAAAGCCGATACTCGACGATGCCCGGTCCGCGCCAAGGTCGACAAAGGTGTCGCCGCCACCCAGGCTTAAACCCTTGCCCAACTGCACCTCGCCACCCCAGCGCACACCCAGGCTCTTTTCAAAATCGACGTTGGCCTCGACGATTCGCGCCTCGATCATGACCTGGCGTACCGGCACATCCAGCTCGCCGATCAACCTGCGCAGCTCTTCCAGACGGTCCGGCGACTGGCTGGCGACCAGGGTGTTGGTGCGCTCATCAACGCTCAGCGAACCATGGCTGGCGCCGCCGGCCTCATGGGCCATCAGGCTGTGGAAAAGCTCGGCGATATCGGTGGCCCTGGCGTGGTGGATCGGTATCAGCTCGCGCCGCGACGGCGCGGACCCGGCCAGTTCGGCAAGCGGTGCGACCAGCAATACATTGCCATCCTTGCGCTGCTCCAGGCCCTTGCTGCGCAGCACCAGTTCCAGCGCCTGGTCCCAGGGCACATCCTGCAAGCGCAAGGTCACCTTGCCCTGCACCGCATCACTGGCCACCAGATTGACCCCGGAAAAATCAGCCAGCACCTGCAGTACCGTACGCACCTCGACATCCTGAAAATTCAATGACAGCGGCTCACCGCCGTACAGTTGCTTGCCCGCAAACGCGCCGGCAGACAGGCAGCAACCTATCAGCGCCGCAAACACACCTCCCTTGCCCATCGATGACCTCCCTGGTCAGTACCTTCAGCGCAGGGCGAGTGTTCGCCGCCGCGCCTGCCAGCCTTGGCCGGCGATAAAAATCTGCTCGACGACATCGACCTGTCGCTCGCCGATCTCGGCCACCTGCCCCTGGTCACGACCCAAGCGGTCACCGACCTGCAGCCGATGCACGCGTCCCTCGGCCTGGATCAGCGCGTAGCGCACTCCGCGACTGGCGAGGCTGCCGACCATTTCCAGCTGCTCCAGTGCCAGGCGCTGCAAGACATCGGCCTGCACCGCCAGCGCAGTAGGAGCGAATGGATTGCGCAGCATCGCAACCGGCCGTCGCTGCACCGTCTGTGGCTGCGCGCCCTGCGCCAATTGCGGCTGCGAGTGAGACTGGTATGAGCGCACCTGCAATTCCATATGCAGCAACTGCGCATCGGCCGGCTTCAGCGAAAGCCCCTGCACGGTAATCAGCCGCGGCTGCGCGGCCAGGTCCGCGAAAAATCCGCCAAGCGCCGAATAGGCACCACGCAAGCGCAGTTTCAGGGGCAGTTCCAAGTAATGTTCAGCGGTCGCCGCTTCGAGTACCTGCAACTGTTCGATGGCCACTTCATGGGCCTCGGCCAGGCGGGAGAGGAGCTCGAACACGGCAGGCTCGGCGCCCCCTGCCGACAATTGCCAGCGCGCTTGCTGCAAGCCGCTGTGCAATTCGAGCATCGGCTCGACGCTGTCTGCGTTGGTGTGCGCCAAGGCATCGACCCTTAGCGCCGCCTGCGTCATCAGCGGACGCAAATGCACGACGTAAGCCAGCCCGGCCAGAAGCGCCAGCAAACCCGTCAGTATCAACGCCTGTACTGGCCAGGCTCGCCTTGCCAGCTCAGCCCAGAAGCTCAAGGTGCAACCTCAAGGGCTGCTACCAGCTCAAACGCATGCCCCTCCTCGACCGCACTTAGCTGCTGCAGCTCGGCAGTACTGATCAAGGATGAAGACTTCAAGCGGTCTGCCAGCTCTGCAACCAGGGCAGCTGAACCGGCCATGCCGGCAAGCCTCAGCCCGGCCTGCTCCTGGCTCAGGGCGGTCAGGAACACGCCATCGGGCATGGCCCGCTCAACCTGCTCGAAGACATCCAAAGCGAAATGCCGACCAGCCTGCAAGCGTTGCAACTGCCTCAGCTCCTGCCGCAAAGCCTCGGGCTCCAGTTGCCCGCCGGGCGGGCTGAGCGACTGCTGCTGCATGACGCCGCGAAAATGCTGGTCGATGAAGCCACTGGCGACGGCAACCAGCAGCACAACACTTGCACAGCCTGCCTGAAACCGTCGAATACGCAGACGCTGGCGACCCTCGCGCCATGGCAACAAATTAAGTCGCACGCCGCCCATGGCCAGGGCACAGGCCACGCTCAGGCTCGAGCCCGCATGGTCCAGTTCGGCGTCGAGCGCTATTGCCGGAGCACGCTGCAGCGCCTGGCTATCGATTTCCACCACCCTTGCGCTGAGCCCGGCGACTTCAAGCGCGGCCTCCAGCACATCCAGCACCCCGCGATGGCAGGCCGCCACCTGAACGTTCGCACAATCGCCGGCCGCCGGCTCCAGCACCTGGTAATCCAGCGCGGTGTCTTCAAGGTCAAAGGGGATGAACTGCTCGGCGGCATCCTGCACTTGCACGGCGACTTCAGCATCGCCAAGGCCCGCCGGCAGGATTATCAATTTGCTCATGGCTCGGGCTGCCGGCAAGGCCACGGCAGCTTGCCGACAGCGGCTGCCACTGCGCTGCAGCGCACGTTTCAAGGCCTGGCCAACCACCTCAGGGTCGGCAATCCAGCCGTCGAGCATGGCCCCGGCAGGCAGCGGTTCAAGCGCCCAGGCGCGCACGCGCCAGGCGCCTTTGCGCCGGTGCAACTGCACCAGTCGGATAGACGGCGGGGCAATTTCTACCCCCAGGAGTGAACCGGCATCCATGCCGAAGCGTCCAAGCATTGGTTTTTTCCTTGCTGGCGACAGCCGCGTGCGTAACGCGGCGAGTTGAAAAATGCTTATAATGCCCAGCGTTTATCCTTTGTCCGCTGGCCCCGCGCGCAACCCATTCTTCTATCTGGACGCCCAAAAGCCTTGATACGCCTGCTGAAGTTCTTCTGGTGGTCTTTCGTCGCAGTCATCTGCGCGCTCGTGCTCGGTCTGAGCGGCGCATTTCTGTATCTTAGCCCCAGCTTGCCCTCGGTAGAGGCCCTCAGAAGCATCCAGTTGCAGATCCCTTTGCGGGTCTACAGCAGCGACGGCAAGCTGATCGCCGAGTTTGGCGAAATGCGCCGCTCGCCCATCCGTTTTGCCGACATTCCGCCGCATTTCATCCAGGCTTTGCTGTCGGCCGAAGACGACAATTTCGCCAATCACTACGGCGTCGACCCCAGCAGCCTGATGCGTGCTGCAACACAATTGCTCAAGTCCGGGCACATCCAGACCGGCGGCAGCACCATCACCATGCAGGTGGCGAAGAACTTCTTCCTCAGCAGCGAACGCAGCTTCTCGCGCAAGACCAACGAAATTCTCCTGGCCCTGCAGATCGAACGCGAACTGACCAAGGACGAGATCCTCGAGCTGTACGTCAACAAAATCTACCTGGGTAACCGCGCCTACGGCATCGAGGCCGCCGCGCAGGTGTACTACGGCAAGTCGATCCGCGATGTCAGCCTGGCGCAGATGGCGATGATCGCCGGCCTGCCGAAAGCGCCGTCGCGCTTCAACCCGCTGGCCAACCCGGTGCGCGCCAAAGAGCGGCGCGACTGGATCCTGGGGCGTATGTACAAGCTCGGCAAGATCGACGAAGCCAGCTATCAGGCCGCATTGGCCGAGCCGATCAACGCCAGCTACCACGTGCCGACTCCAGAAGTTAACGCACCCTACATCGCCGAAATGGCCCGCGCCGAAATGGTCGGCCGCTACGGCAGCGATGCCTACACCGAAGGCTTCCGCGTCACCACCACGGTGCCGAGCGACCTGCAGGAAATCGCCAACAAAGCCGTACTCAACGGCCTCACTGCCTACGACGAGCGCCATGGTTACCGCGGCCCCGAGTCGCGCTTCCCGGGCAAGACCCGCGACGCCTGGCTACAGGAACTGAGCAAGCAACGCCCATTGGGCGGCCTGGAACCGGTGATTGTCACCGAGGTCAGCAAGGCCGGCCTGCAGGTGCTGACCCGCGCCGGCAACCAGGAAACGGTCGCCTGGGACACCATGAAATGGGCCCGCCCGTTCCTCAACACCAATAGCCAGGGCCGCGCGCCGCAACAGCCTGCGGACGTTGCCCAGGTCGGCGACCTGATTCGCGTGCAGCGCCTGGACGACGGCAGCCTCAAGTTCAGCCAGGTGCCGGGGGCGCAGAGCGCACTGGTATCGCTGGACCCCAACAGCGGTGCGATCCGCGCCCTGGTCGGCGGCTTCTCGTTCGAGCAGAGCAACTACAACCGCGCCATGCAGGCCAAGCGCCAACCGGGCTCGAGCTTCAAGCCGTTCGTGTACAGCGCTGCGCTGGACAACGGCTATACCGCCGCCAGCCTGGTCAACGACGCGCCGATCGTGTTCGTCGACGAGTACCTGGACAAGGTCTGGCGGCCGAAGAACGATACCAACACCTTCCTCGGCCCGATCCGCATGCGCGAGGCGCTGTACAAGTCGCGCAACTTGGTATCGATCCGCCTGCTGCAAGCCATGGGTGTGGGCCCGACCATCGACTACATCAGCAAGTTCGGCTTCAACAAGCAGGACCTGCCGCCCAACCTGTCGCTGGCCCTGGGTACCGCAACACTGACGCCAATGGAAATCGCCACCGGCTGGAGCACCTTTGCCAACGGCGGCTACAAGATCAGCCCGTACCTGATCGAGCGCATCGAGAGCCGCAACGGCGAGACCCTGTTCACCGCCAACCCGCCGCGGGTACCGCAGAGCGAACAGGTCGAGGCCGGCATCGCCGCACCCGAGCAGCCGATCAGCACGCAACTGCCGGGTGAAGGCCTGAGCACCGTTGCCAGCAACCCGACTACCGCGGCTACCCAGCCGCCGGCTGTGGCCGAGCGCATCATCGACGGGCGCACCAGCTACATCCTCACCAGCATGCTCCAGGACGTGATCAAGCGCGGTACCGGGCGCCGCGCCCTGGCCCTGGGCCGTACCGACCTGGCCGGCAAGACCGGTACCACCAACGAGTCCAAGGACGCCTGGTTCTCCGGCTACAACGCCGATTACGTGACCACCGTATGGTCCGGCTTCGACCAGCCGGAAACCCTCGGGCGCCGCGAGTACGGCGGCACCGTGGCGCTGCCGATCTGGATGAGCTACATGGGCGCCGCGCTCAAGGACAAACCCAACCACGCCCCGGCCGAGCCGGAAGGCATCCTCAGCCTGCGCGTCGATCCGGTCAGCGGCCGAGCGGCGACCCCGAGCACGCCGAATGCCTACTTCGAGCTGTTCAAGGCCGAAGACACGCCACCATCGGTCAACGAGCTGGGCAACGGCAGCGCACCAGGCAGCCCGCTGCCAGCGGACGAAGCGGCACCGATCGATCTGTTCTGATGACAGAGGCTCCCACAGATCCTTTGTGGGAGCTGGCCTTGCCAGCGATGAAGCCAACAGCGATCCACAGCCGTCACCCACAAAAAAGCCCCGACTCTCGCGAGCCGGGGCTTTTTGTTATGACGCTACAACAGCTTAGCCGTTGAACACGTCATCCACGCTTTTCAGCGGGTAGTTCTTCGGATACGGCAGGGTCGCCACACCGGTCTCGATCGCAGCCTTGGCCACGGCGTCGGAAACGACGGTGATCAGGCGAGCATCCATTGGCTTCGGAATGATGTACTCACGGCCGAACTCCAGGGCGTCGACGCCGTAAGCTGCACAGACTTCCTTCGGCACTGGCAGCTTGGCCAGGTCTTTCAGGGCGTTGGCGGCGGCGATCTTCATTTCTTCGTTGATGCGCTTGGCGCGAACGTCCAGGGCACCGCGGAAGATGAACGGGAAGCCCAGTACGTTGTTGACCTGGTTCGGGTAGTCGGAACGACCGGTAGCCATGATCACGTCGTTACGGGTGGCGTGGGCCAGCTCCGGGGAAATCTCTGGATCAGGGTTCGAGCAGGCGAACACGATCGGGTTCGGCGCCATCGACTTCAGGCCTTCAGGGCTCAGCAGGTTCGGGCCGGACAGACCGACGAACACGTCTGCGCCTTGCAGGGCGTCTGCCAGGGTGCGCTTGTCGGTAGCGTGGGCGAACACCGCCTTGTACTGGTTCAGGTCGTCACGGCCAGCGTGGATCACGCCAGTACGGTCAACCATGAAGATGTTCTCGATCTGTGCGCCCATGCTCACCAGCAGTTTCATGCAGGAGATGGCGGCTGCACCGGCACCCAGGCAGACGATCTTGGCGTCGGCCAGGGTTTTGCCAGCGATTTCCAGGGCGTTGATCATGCCGGCGGCGGTAACGATCGCGGTACCGTGCTGGTCATCGTGAAAAACCGGGATGTCGCACTGTTCGATCAGCGCGCGCTCGATTTCAAAGCACTCTGGCGCCTTGATGTCTTCCAGGTTGATGCCACCGAAGGTGATGGAGATGCGCTTGACGGTGTCGATGAAGGCTTGCGGGCTCTCGGAGTCGACTTCGATATCGAACACGTCGATACCGGCGAAACGCTTGAACAGAACGCCCTTGCCTTCCATGACCGGCTTGGAGGCCAGCGGGCCGAGGTTACCCAGGCCGAGGATGGCGGTGCCGTCGGAAATGACTGCTACCAGATTGCCCTTGCCGGTGTACTTGTAGGCCAGCTCCGGATCGCGACCGATTTCGCGAACCGGCTCAGCCACGCCAGGGCTGTAGGCCAGCGCCAGGTCGCGAGCAGTCGCGGTAGGTTTGGTGAGCTCGACGCTCAGTTTCCCCGGACGAGGTTGAGCGTGGTATTCGAGAGCGGCAGTTTTCAAATCTGACATGGTGGGCATTCCGCTATTTACTGTTCTGACGGACCGCCGAGGATACGCAAAGAGCAAAGGGCCGACAAGACTGCCCGGTCACTTGTGTCAAGGGCTTTAACCTACGACTTTCCGCCAAGAGCCGCAGCCTGCAAGGGTTTCGATGTGTACAATCGAAATTAAAAATGTAGACAATATTTTATCTTTCGACCCTTTCCATCATCGAAGGATCGGTCAGTGGCAGCAACCAGCGTTGCTGGCCCGGTTTCAGGCCACCCTTGCGGGAACGATCCAGCACCCAACCGCGAGCTTCGATGGATCGACCTTTCAGATCGGTAAAGAAAGAAGAAGGGAAATTGCGCTGCAGGCGTGCCGGCACCTGAAGCACCAGAGAATCGTCGATTTCGATCCAGATACCCCCGCGATTGCGCTCGATATCCATCACCTTGCCACTTATCAGGGCAAACCCGGACTGGCGCACGGCGCTTGCCGGGGTCAATGGCGATTGCCGCCACAGGCCTTTGCCGGCCTGACGAGCGGCGCGCTCGGCCCGCGCCTGGCAGCCGGTCAGCGAGACATTCGGCGCCACCGCAACCCGGTAGCCAAGGCCTTCACTGAGCAGTTGTGCCTCGAAATTGTCACCAGAGCGGCCGTACACATGCGCCAGAGTACGGCCATACTTGTCCCGCGCCTCGACGCCGGGAACCAGCCCCACCTGCCCGCCACTGGCCTTGACCAGCGCCTGCAAGCGCTGCCGTGCGGCCTCGGCGAAGGCTTCACTGCTGCGACCTTTGCGACCGATTTCCGGTGCATTGATGCCAATCAGGCGAACACTGCGACCATCATTCAGACGCAAGGTATCGCCGTCGACCACCTGGCGCACGCTGACCACCTGCGCATAGACCGGTGCCGCGCAGAACGCCAGGGCCGGCAACTGCCAGATCGCGCCCATAAAAAAGGCGCCCACGAGGGACGCCTTTTTCAGCAGCAATGCCAAACCCATGGGGCCAGCGTCGCGCAATCTTACTTCTTGGCACCGAACATGCCGAAGCGATCGGCGAACTTCTGTACGCGGCCGCCGGTGTCCAGGACCTTCTGCTTACCGGTGTAGAACGGGTGGCAGAGGTTGCAAACGTCGATCGGCAGGGCTTTGGCCAGAGTCGAACGAGTTTCGAATTTGTTACCGCAGCTGCAGGTAACTTCTACAGCTTCGTATACCGGATGGATATCGGCTTTCATGGTGTTTCCTCAGTGCTGACGTGCCGCCACTCAACACCATTGTTGAATACCGCACGCAAAATAGGGTCCGAATAATACCAGAGCAAACAGCCAACGCAAGTTGTCGCTTAGACCGGCGGTCGTCTGCTAGGCTCGCCGGACCCTGGAATTCCCCTGCAGAGAACCTTTCGCGTGTCCGACGTCATTCTACGCCTTGCCCTGCCCTCGCCCCTGCGGCGGCTGTTCGATTACAGGGCACCGGCGAGCATGGCGCGCCAGGCACTGACCCCGGGCATGCGCATCCGCGTGCCCTTCGGTCGACGCGAGATGATCGGCATCCTGATCGAGATCTGCGACACCAGCGAGGTGCCGGCCGACAAGCTCAAGCCCGCAATCGCCCTGCTCGACCCGGTGTCGCCGCTGCCACCGGCGCTGTTCAAGCTGTGCCTGTGGACCGCGCAATATTATCAGCACAGCCTCGGCGACACCCTGAGCTGGGCCCTGCCGGTGCTGCTGCGCCAAGGCGAGCCGGCCGAAGTGCGCCAGGAGCGCTTCTGGCAAGTGGCCCCGGGGGCGCGCCTGGACGATCCGCGCATCGCCCGCGCGCCACGTCAGCGCGAAGCCCTGGCAACCCTGGCGCAGCACCCCCACGGCGTTGCCCATACCCTGCTGAGCAAACTGATGCTGAGCAAGGACAGCCTCGACCTGCTGCTGGCCAAGGAACTGGTCCAGGTCGAAGTGCGCCGCCACTTACCTCAAGAGCGCCACGAACACTGGCTGGCGCAGCCGGAATTGCCGCTGAACGATGAGCAGCGCGCCGCCTTCAATGCGGTACGCTCAGGCTTCGACAGCTTTCATGCCTTCTTGTTGGCCGGGGTCACCGGCAGCGGCAAGACCGAGGTCTACCTGCAGCTGATCCGCGAAACCCTGGAGGCCGGCAAGCAGGCGCTGATTCTGATCCCGGAGATCAACCTGGGGCCGCAAACCCTGGCGCGCTTCGAGCAGCGTTTTAACGCGCGCATCGCCCTGCTGCACTCGGCGGTCAATGACCGCGAGCGCCTGGATGCCTGGCTGGCCGCCCGTGACGGCGAGGCCGACATCATCATCGGCACCCGCTCGGCATTGTTCACACCGATGAAAAACCCCGGTTTGATCATCATCGACGAAGAGCACGACGGCTCTTATAAACAGCAGGAAGGCCTGCGCTACCATGCCCGCGACCTGGCGCTGGTACGCGCACGCCAGGAGAACATCCCGATCCTGCTGGGCTCGGCCACGCCGTCGCTGGAGAGCCTACACAACGCCCACAGCGGCCGCTATGGCCTGCTGCGCCTCAACCAACGCGCCGGCGGCGCCCAGCAGCCGCGCTTCCTGCGCCTGGATGTGAAGAGCCGGCCATTGGACAGCGGTATTAGCGGGCCGATGCAGCAAGCCATCGGCCAGACCCTGGCGGCCGGCCAGCAAGTGCTGGTGTTCCTCAACCGCCGCGGCTTTGCGCCGACGCTGCTGTGCCATGACTGCGGCTGGATGTCCGAATGCCCGCGCTGCGATGCGCGCATGACCGTGCACCAGCGCTCCAACGAGTTGCGCTGCCACCACTGCGGCTATGATGAGCGGGTGCCGCGCCAGTGCCCGCAGTGCAACAAGGTCGACCTGCGCCCGGTCGGCGCCGGCACCGAGCGCGCCGAAGAACGACTGAGCATTCTTTTTCCGGATTACCCGGTGCTGCGCGTCGACCGCGACAGCACCTCGCGCAAGGATGCGATGAACCAGTTGTTCGCCACGATCCAGCGCGGCCATCCATGCATCCTCGTTGGCACCCAGATGCTCGCCAAGGGTCACCACTTTCCGCGGGTGACCCTGGTGTCGATCCTTGATGCCGACGGCGGCCTGTTCTCGGGGGATTTTCGCGCCAGCGAGCGCATGGCGCAGATGATCGTCCAGGTCGCCGGCCGGGCCGGACGCGCCGAAGAGCCGGGCAAGGTGATCATCCAGACCCACCTGGCCGACCATCCTTTATTGGTGCAACTGACCGAGCAGGGCTACTTCGCCTTTGCCGAACAGGCCCTGAGCGAGCGCCGCGCCGCCGGCCTGCCGCCTTTCGCGCACCTGGCGCTGCTGCGCGCCGAAGCGCACAAGCCGGGGCAGGCCGAAGGGTTTCTTGATGAAGCCTGCAGCGCCGCCGAGCAATTGCTAGCCGAACAAAACCTGCACGGCATCGAGCTGCTCGGCCCGGTGCCGGCGCCGATGGAACGCCGTGCCGGACGGTTTCGTGCGCAATTGTTGCTCCAGGCCAATGCCCGGGCACCTTTGCATCGACTGATCAGCGCCTGGTTGCTAGTGTTGGAGCAGATGCCTTCCGGGCGCCAGGTGCGTTGGTCGCTGGATGTCGATCCGGTGGATTTGTACTGATCCATCGCGGGGCAAGCCCGCTCCTACACACCCCGGTAGGAGCGGGCTTGCCCCGCGATAGCGCCCCAAAGGTTGGCAACCTCGCCCCGGCAACGGATAATGTCCAGTTTTTCCACCTGCGCATCGAAGCGCCGCCGCGCTTGCGGTCGAAAGAGAAGCCCATGAAAGACACCATTCGCCAGCTGATCCAGCAAGCCCTCACCCAACTCGTCACCGACGGTGTGCTGCCTGAAGGGCTGACGCCGGCGATCCAGGTGGAGAACGCCCGGGACAAGACCCACGGCGACTTCGCCAGCAACATCGCGATGATGCTGGCCAAGCCTGCCGGCATGAAACCGCGCGACCTGGCCGAGAAGATCATCGCCGCCCTGCCTGCCGACGAGCAGGTGAGCAAGGTCGAGATCGCAGGCCCAGGCTTTCTCAACTTCTTCCAGAACACCCAGGCCCTGGCCTCGCGCCTGGATGCGGCCCTGGCCGACGCCAAGCTTGGCGTGAAGAAAGCCGGCCCGCAGCAGAAGGTGGTGGTCGACCTGTCGGCCCCTAACCTGGCCAAAGAGATGCACGTTGGCCACCTGCGCTCGACCATCATCGGTGACGCCGTATCCCGCGTGCTGGAGTTCCTCGGCGATGACGTGATCCGCCAGAACCACGTCGGCGACTGGGGCACCCAGTTCGGCATGCTGATGGCCTACCTGCAGGAAAACCCGATCACCAGCGACGAGCTGTCGGACCTGGAGAACTTCTACCGGGCGGCGAAAAAACGCTTCGACGAGTCCGAAGAGTTCGCCGACCGCGCCCGGGGCCTGGTGGTCAAGCTGCAAGCCGGCGACCCGGAATGCCTGAAGCTGTGGACCCGCTTCAAGGACATCTCGCTGTCGCACTGCCAGAAGACCTACGAACTGCTCAACGTCAAACTGACCATGGCCGACGTCAAGGGCGAAAGCGCCTACAACGACGACCTGGCCAATGTCGTCAGCGACCTCAAGGCCAAGGGCCTGCTGGTCGAGAGCAAGGGCGCCCAGTGCGTATTCCTCGAAGAATTCAAGACCGCTGAAGGCGAGCCGCTGCCGGTGATCGTGCAGAAAGCCGACGGCGGCTACCTGTATGCCACCACCGACCTGGCTGCCGTGCGCTACCGCAGCAACGTGCTCAAGGCCGACCGCGCCCTGTATTTCGTCGACCAGCGTCAGGCCTTGCACTTCAACCAGGTGTTCGAAGTGGCCCGCCGCGCCGGTTTCGTCGGCCACCCGATGCAGATGGAGCACATGGGCTTCGGCACCATGAACGGCGCCGACGGCCGTCCGTTCAAGACCCGCGACGGCGGCACGGTAAAACTGATCGACCTGCTCACCGAAGCCAAGGAGCGTGCCTACGCCCTGGTCAAGGAGAAGAACCCGGAACTGGCCGAAGCCGACCTGCGCGCCATCGGCGAAGTGGTCGGGATTGGTGCGGTGAAATACGCCGACCTGTCCAAGCACCGCACCAGCGACTACAGCTTCAACTTCGAACTGATGCTCAACTTCGAAGGCAACACCGCGCCTTACCTGCTGTACGCCTACACCCGCGTCGCCGGCGTTTTCCGCAAGCTGGGCAAGAGCTTCGAAGAAGTCGACGGCCAGATCATCCTGCAAGCACCGCAGGAGCAGGACCTGGCCGCGCGCCTGGCGCAGTTTGGCGAGATCCTCAACAACGTCGCTGAAAAAGGCACGCCACACGTGCTGTGCGCCTACCTGTACGACGTTGCCGGCCTGTTCTCGAGCTTCTACGAGAACTGCCCAATCCTCGCCGCCGACACCCCTGAACAGCAGCAGAGCCGCCTGCGTCTGGCCGCCCTGACCGGTCGTACCCTCAAGCAAGGTCTGGAACTGCTCGGCCTGGAAACCCTGGAGCGCATGTAAGTTGGCTGCCAAGAAAAAACCCGCACCCAAGCGCGGCGCCAGTCGCTATCAGGCACCTGCCAAGCAGCCGATCCCGGGCTGGCTATGGCTGGCAATCGGCTTGTCGGTGGGCGCCTTTGTCGTGTTCCTGATGAAGCTCGAGCCTGGCAACGGCGAGGTCAAGCGCACCAAGCCCGAGCAGCAGAAGGCCGAGAAGGTCGCCGAAGCCAACAAGACCGCGCCAAGCCCGCAGCAGCCGGTGAAGCCGAAGTACGACTTCTATACCTTGCTGCCGGAGTCGGAAGTGATCGTGCCGCCTGAGGCCGTACCGGAGAAAACCCCGCCGGTGCCGGCGCAACCTCCGGTCACCCCGGCGGAAGCGGCGAAGATCGACACCGCTCGCGCCCAGGCTGCACTGATGGGGCAGACGCCTCCGCCAGCACCACCGGTGATCAAGCCGGCGGCTACCACGCAGTTTTTCCTGCAAGCCGGTTCATTCCGCAAACAGGCCGATGCCGACAAGGTCCGTGCGCAGATCATCCTGCTCGGTCAGGCGGTCAAGGTGGAGTCCGGTACGGTGAAGGAAGAAACCTGGTACCGCGTGCTGGTTGGCCCGTTCAGCAACCGTGAACAGCTGACCGTGGCGCAGAAGCAACTGGCCGGCAGCGGCTTCAGCAACCTGCTGTTGCAGCAGCGCCAGACCCGCCAGTAAATCCGCCCTAAAGGCCTTGTCGCACTCACTGCGACAAGGCTTCAGGCCTTAACGCCGCTGGGCGTTGGTCAGTGACACCTGGGTATTGAGTGTCCAGAAGTCATACAGCACACCCACCAGAAACAGCCCGCCGGTGCACAGGTAGATCAGGCCCGTGATCCACTTGCCCTGGTACATGCGGTGCACGCCGAACACCCCAAGGAAGGTCAGCAGGATCCACGCCAGGCTGTAGTCCACAGGACCAGGCTGAAAGCGCAGGTCGGCTTCGCGGTCCATCGCCGGGATCAGGAACAGGTCGATCAACCAGCCGATGCCAAGCAGCCCCAGGGTGCAGAACCAGATCGTGCCGGTGACCGGCTTGCCATAGTAGAAACGATGCGAACCGGTGAAACCGAAAATCCACAGCAGATAACCGATCACTTTGCTGTGGGTGTCGTGTAGCTGACCGCCCTGTTGATAACTGTTCATTCATAGCCCCTGTGGGTTATCGATAAATTTTCTAAAGAAAAATGTGACTTTTCTGTGGCATCCCGACGTGTGGTCATTTGCCACCCTACCCGCCGCAAACCCCTATCCTGTCTGGCCCGCGCCTTTCGAATGCAGGCCAATCGCCGCTTTTGCCGGTTTTTGCCAACCCCTGGAATCGACCAACGGATCAGAATTTGATCAAAAAGCTGTTATAAAGTTGCGCGCTAACCAACCAGAGCCCTGCCTATGCGTCCTTTTTTCAAGACATGGCTGACCATCTGCCTATTATTGCCACTGGCTGCCCACGCCACCAATCGTGAGCAACGGTTACCCAACGGTTTCTCCGGGTACACCTCCAATTCCACCGCTGCGCGTCCACACAAGAACGTCAGCAGCAGTAAAGTCCAGCACAGCCCCAAGCGCAGCGCTCGCCCGGGCAAGCCGCTGCCGGTTGCCGCAGCCATGTCGCCGCAGCAAAGTAGCGATGTGCTCAGCCGTGCGGTCAACGTGCTCGGCACCCCGTACCGCTGGGGTGGCAGCAGCCCGAGCAAGGGCTTTGACTGCAGCGGCCTGGTCAAGTACGCCTTCAACGACATCGATGAAGTCGACCTGCCCCGTACCTCCAACGCCATGGCCAGCGGCCACGGCATCAAGGTCGATCGCAACGACCTCAAGCCCGGCGACCTGATCTTCTTCAATATCAAGAGCCGCCGGGTCAACCACGTCGCCATCTACCTGGGCAACGACCGCTTCATCCACGCGCCGCGCACTGGCAAACGGGTAAGCATCGACACCCTGAACAAGCCGTACTGGAATAGCCGTTACGTGGTTGCCAAACGTGTCTTGCCAAAAAGCCAGCAACTGGCCCTGGCCAAGCGCTAGAAACGCCCCGGCGCCCGCTCCCGGGCGCTTTCAGGGCTGACCAGCCCTCGGCGCACCAGGCCCTGCAGACACGCGTCGAGGGTCTGCATCCCTTGCGCCCCACCTGTCTGTATCGCCGAATAAATCTGCGCCACCTTGCCCTCGCGCACCAGGTTACGCACCGCAGGCGTAGCCAGAAGTATCTCGTGGGCGGCCAGCCGGCCGCCGCCAAGCTTCTCCACCAGCACCTGCGAGACCACCGCCTGCAGCGACTCGGCGAGCATGGCGCGTACCAGTGGCTTCTCTTCGGCGGCAAACACATCCACCAGGCGGTCGATGGTTTTCGCCGCTGAACCGGTATGCACGGTGGCCAGCACCAGGTGCCCGGTTTCCGCTGCGGTCAGGGCCAGGCGAATGCTCTGCGGATCGCGCAGTTCACCGAGCATGATCACATCCGGGTCCTGACGTAATGCTGCGCGCAGGGCCTGGGCAAAACCCCGGGTGTGCCGGCCGATCTCGCGCTGGCTGATGCGGCTGCGCTGCGAGCTGTGGATAAATTCGATGGGGTCCTCGAGGGTGACGATATGCAGCGCACGCTCGTGGTTCAGGTGATCGACCAGAGCCGCCAGGGTGGTCGATTTACCCGACCCCGTGGGACCGGCAACCAACACCAGCCCGCCCGACAGCTCGGCAATTTGCCGAAACACATCCCCTAGACCGAGTTCAGCCAGGCTGCTGACCTGCGCGGGAATCACCCGCAGCACTGCAGCGGCACCTTGAAGCTGTTGGAAGGCGTTGACCCGAAAGCGCGCCAATGCTGGCACGGCAAAGGCAAAGTCGATATCCAGATGTGTTTCAAAATCCTTTTGTTGCGCCTCGGACATCATCTGCCCGAGCATTTCGCCCATATGCTGCGGCGTCAGCACCGGCAGCTCCAGCGGCCGCAAACGCCCTTCAAGACGCAGCGCCGGCACCTCGCCCGCCGCCAGGTGCAGGTCGGAGGCACCGGCCCGCACTGCCAGCGCCAGCAGTTCAGTCACATCCATGAGACTCCCCAAAGCCCGCCAAGCAGGTAGAATGCCGCAGACCCAAAGAGCCGCTGGCATCGATCAATGTCCACCATAGCAGACAACCTTTCCACGCTCGCCGCACGCATCCGTGCCGCCGCACTGGCCGCCGGGCGCGAGCCGTCAGCCGTCCAGCTGCTGGCCGTGAGCAAGACCAAACCCGCCGCTGCCGTGCGCGAAGCCTTCGCCGCCGGAGTGCGCGATGTCGGTGAGAACTACCTGCAGGAAGCCCTGAACAAACAGGGCGAATTGACCGACCTGCCCTTGACCTGGCACTTCATCGGCCCCATTCAGTCGAACAAGACTCGTGCGATTGCCGAGCACTTTGACTGGGTACATTCCGTGGACCGCCTGAAAATTGCCCAACGCCTGTCCGAGCAACGCCCTGACAACCTTGCAGCGCTGAACATCTGCCTGCAGGTCAACGTCAGTGGCGAAGCCAGCAAGTCCGGTTGCACGCCCGAGGAGCTGCCGGCCCTGGCCAGCGCCATCGCCGCGCTGCCACGCCTGCGCCTGCGCGGCCTGATGGCGATTCCCGAGCCGACCGACGACGAGGCCGCCCAGCAAGCTGCCTTCGCCCGGGTTCGCGAGTTGCAGGCGAGCCTGAAGTTACCCCTCGACACCCTGTCCATGGGCATGAGCCATGACCTGGAAGCCGCGATTGCCCAGGGCGCGACCTGGGTGCGTATCGGCACCGCGCTGTTCGGTGCCCGCGACTACGGCCAGCCCTGACCCATGCTTTTTCCCTCTTTCCCTATCAAGGACCTGACATGAGCAAGACTCGTATTGCCTTTATCGGCGCCGGCAACATGGCTGCCAGCCTGATCGGCGGCCTGCGCGCCCAGGGCCTGGAAGCTTCGCAGATCCGCGCCAGCGATCCGGGCGCCGAGCAGCGGGCGAAAATCCATGCCGAGCACGGCATCGAGATGTTCGCCGACAACGCCCAGGCCATCGAAGGCGCCGACGTGGTGGTATTGGCGGTCAAGCCACAGGCGATGAAAGCCGTGTGCGAAGCGCTCAAGCCCAAGCTCAAGCCCGAGCAGCTGGTCGTTTCGATTGCCGCCGGGATCACTTGCGCGAGCATGAACAACTGGCTCGGCGCCCAGCCAATCGTGCGCTGCATGCCCAACACCCCGGCGCTGCTGCGCCAGGGCGTCAGCGGCCTGTTCGCCACCGCCCAGGTTTCGCCGGCCCAGCGCCAGCAGGCCGAGCAGCTGCTGTCGGCCGTGGGCATCGCCCTGTGGCTGGACAGCGAACAACAGCTGGATGCGGTGACTGCGGTATCCGGCAGTGGCCCGGCATATTTCTTCCTGCTGATCGAGGCAATGACCGCCGCCGGCGAGAAACTCGGCCTGCCACGGGAAACCGCCGCCAAGCTGACCCTGCAAACCGCCCTGGGCGCAGCGCACATGGCGGTCAGCAGCGATGTCGACGCCGCCGAGCTGCGCCGCCGGGTGACCTCCCCGGCCGGCACCACGGAAGCGGCGATCAAGTCGTTCCAGGCCAATGGATTCGAAGCGCTGGTGGAACAGGCGCTGGGTGCCGCTGCGCACCGCTCGGCCGAAATGGCCGAACAACTGGGCAACTAAGGAGCCGAAGATGATCGGATTGAACACCGCTGCAATCTATGTGCTGCAGACCCTCGGCAGCCTGTACCTGCTGATCGTGGTGCTGCGCTTTGTCCTGCAACTGGTCCGCGCGGACTTCTACAACCCGCTCAGCCAGTTCGCCGTACGCGCCACCCAACCGCTGCTCAAGCCGATGCGCCGGGTGATCCCGAGCCTGTTCGGCCTGGACATGTCGTCGCTGCTGCTGGCGATCATCATCCAGCTGCTGGTGATGGGCCTGACCCTGCTGCTGGCCTACGGCACCACCGGCAACCCACTGCAACTGCTGGTCTGGTCGATCATTGGCGTGACCGCGCTGTTTCTGAAGATATTCTTCTTCGCCCTGATCATCAGCGTGATCCTCTCGTGGGTCGCGCCGGGTAGCCACAACCCGGGCGCCGAGCTGATCAACCAGATCTGCGATCCGTTCCTCGCGCCGTTTCGCCGCATCCTGCCGAACCTCGGCGGCCTGGATATCTCGCCGATCCTGGCGTTCATGGCGCTGAAGCTGATCGACATGCTGGTGATCAACAACCTGGCGGCAATGAGCGGGATGCCGGAGATTCTGCGACTGCTGGTCTGATCTCTCGCGGGGCAAGCCCGCTCCCACAGCACTTCTGTAGGAGCGGGCTTGACCCGCGATGCTTTCCTTGCCGCACTCCGCAGTGGTCTTTAGACTTACGCCTCATTCAAGCGTGAGCAGGGTCGATGTCCACTGTCTTTCCCGAAGATTCGGTCGGTCTGGTAACACCGCAACTGGCACAGTTCAGCGAGCCGCTGGCGCTGGCCTGCGGTCGCTCGCTGGCCACCTATGAACTGATCTACGAAACCTACGGCACGCTCAATAGCAGCGCCAGCAACGCCGTGCTGATCTGTCATGCGCTGTCCGGCCATCACCATGCCGCCGGCTACCACAGCCCCGACGATCGCAAGCCGGGCTGGTGGGACAGCTGCATCGGCCCCGGCAAGCCAATCGATACCAATCGTTTCTTCGTAGTCAGCCTCAACAACCTTGGCGGTTGCAACGGCAGCACCGGCCCCAGCAGCATCAACCCGCTCACCGGCAAGCCCTACGGCGCCGACTTCCCGGTACTGACCGTGGAAGACTGGGTGCACAGCCAGGCGCGCCTGGCCGACCGCCTGGGCATCCAGCAATGGGCCGCGGTCGTCGGTGGCAGCCTGGGTGGCATGCAGGCGCTGCAGTGGACCATCACCTACCCTGATCGCGTGCGTCATTGCCTGGACATCGCCTCGGCACCCAAGCTCTCGGCGCAGAACATCGCCTTCAACGAGGTGGCGCGCCAGGCCATCCTCACCGACCCGGAATTCCACGGCGGCTCGTTCCAGGATCAGGGCGTGATCCCCAAGCGCGGCCTGATGCTGGCGCGCATGGTCGGGCACATCACCTACCTGTCCGATGACTCCATGGGCGAGAAATTCGGCCGCGAGCTGAAAAGCGACAAGCTCAACTACGACTTCCACAGCGTCGAGTTCCAGGTCGAAAGCTACCTGCGCTATCAGGGAGAGGAATTCTCCGGGCGTTTCGACGCCAACACCTACCTGCTGATGACCAAGGCGCTGGACTACTTCGACCCGGCCGCCAGCCACGGCGGCGATCTGGCGGCGACTCTGGCGCATGTCACCGCGGACTACTGCGTGATGTCGTTCACCACCGACTGGCGTTTCTCGCCAGCGCGCTCGCGGGAGATCGTCGATGCGCTGATTGCCGCACGCAAGAACGTCTGCTATCTGGATATCGACTCGCCCTATGGCCACGATGCCTTCCTGATCCCGACCCCGCGCTACATCACGGGATTCACGAACTACATGAACCGCATCGTCTGCTGAGGAGCCTATGAGAGCCGACCTGGAAATCATCCAAGACTGGATCCCCGCCGGCAGCCGGGTACTCGACCTCGGTTGCGGTACCGGTGAACTGCTGGCGTCGCTGCGCGACCACAAGCAGGTGGCCGGCTACGGCCTGGAAATCGACCCCGACAACATCGCCCAGTGCGTGGCCAAGGGTGTCAACGTCATCGAGCAGGACCTTGACAAGGGCCTGGGCAACTTTGCCAGCAACAGTTTCGACGTGGTGGTCATGACCCAGGCCCTGCAGGCCGTGGAATACCCCGACCGCATTCTCGACGAAATGCTGCGCGTCGGCCGCCAGTGCATCATCACCTTTCCCAACTTCGGCCACTGGCGCTGCCGCTGGTACCTGGCGACCAAAGGTCGCATGCCGGTTTCCGACTTCATGCCGTATACCTGGTACAACACGCCGAACATCCACTTCTGTACCTTCGAAGACTTCGAGGCCTTGTGCAGCGAACGCCGCGCCCAGGTCCTCGACCGCCTGGCGGTCGACCATTTGCACCGCCACGGGTGGGCGAGCAAGCTATGGCCTAATCTTCTAGGTGAGATCGGCATTTACCGTGTCAGCAGCCCCGGCCTTACCGAACACAAGGTCGCGGTTTAACCCGCACACCGGAGGAGAACGATCATGGGTCGCTTGTTGAGTTTTTTACTGACTGCCTGTCTGAGTGTGACGGCGGTCGCCGCCGATGCCATCAAGGGCGAACGCCAGGAAGTGTTCGGTGATACCACAGTGCACTACAGCACCTTCAACTCGACCTTCCTGCAACCGGATATCGCCAAGGCTGCGCAACTGGTGCGCAGCAAGAACCAGGGCGTGATCAACGTCTCGGTGATCAAGGCTGGCAAGCCGCTGGTCACCCGGGTCAGTGGCACCGTCAAGGACCTGACCAGCAACTCGGTGCCGCTGAAGTTCAAGCAGATCAACGAACAAGGCGCGATTTACTACATCGCCCAGTTCCCTGTTGAACAACAGGAAACCCGCACCTTCAACATCCAGATTGGAGTTGACGGCAAAACCGAAACCATCAGCTTCAACCAAGAGCTTTTTCCAGGCGAATGATGACTTTTCAGCAAATCGTATTGGCCAGCCATAACGCCGGCAAACTCAAGGAACTGCAGGCCATGCTCGGTGACACCGTGCAACTGCGTTCGATTGGCGAATTCAGCAGCATCGAGCCGGAAGAAACCGGCCTGTCGTTCGTCGAGAACGCCATCCTCAAGGCACGCAATGCCGCGCGTATTTCCGGCATGCCGGCGCTGGCCGACGATTCGGGCCTGGCGGTGGACTTCCTCGGCGGCGCGCCGGGCATCTATTCGGCCCGTTATGCCGATGGCAAAGGCGATGCCGCGAACAATGCCAAGTTGCTCGATGTACTCAAGGACGTCCCGCAGGAGCAACGCGGCGCCCAATTCGTCTGCGTGCTGGCCTTGGTTCGCCATGCCGACGACCCGCTGCCAATCCTCTGTGAAGGCCTGTGGCACGGGCGCATCCTGACCCAGGCCAGCGGTGAACACGGCTTTGGCTATGACCCGCTGTTCTGGGTGCCGGAGCGCGATTGCTCGAGCGCCGAACTGAGCCCTGCCGACAAGAACCAGATCAGCCACCGTGCCCGCGCCATGAGCCTGTTGCGTCAACGTCTGGGCCTGGCATGACCGATCGTTCGCCGGCACAGCCACTGCACCTGGGCGAGGCTGGCTTTACTTCCCAAGCACCGCGGGCGGCCCTGCCACAGCTGCCGCCCCTGGCGCTGTACATCCATATCCCCTGGTGCGTGCGCAAATGCCCGTACTGCGACTTCAACTCCCACGCCGCCACCCCCGAGCTGCCGGAAGAAGCCTACGTCGACGCCCTGCTGGCCGACCTCGACCAGGAGCTGGGCAACGTCTACGGCCGCCCGATCAGCTCGATCTTCTTTGGCGGCGGCACCCCGAGCCTGTTCAGCGCCCGCGCTCTGGGCCGCTTGCTGGTGGGTGTGGAGCAACGCATCCGCTTTGCCAGCGACATCGAGATCACCCTCGAAGCCAACCCCGGGACCTTCGAGCAAGAGAAGTTCAAGGCCTACCGGCAACTGGGCATCAATCGCCTGTCGATC
Source organism: Pseudomonas sp. 2835 (assembly GCF_050435905.1). Taxonomy (NCBI): domain Bacteria; kingdom Pseudomonadati; phylum Pseudomonadota; class Gammaproteobacteria; order Pseudomonadales; family Pseudomonadaceae; genus Pseudomonas; species Pseudomonas sp. 2835. The sequence continues at coordinate 93,864 of NZ_JBNDLE010000011.1, forward strand.
GGCATCCAGAGCTTCCAGCAGGCCAAGCTCGAAGCCCTGGGGCGCATCCACAACGGTGACGAGGCGATTCGCGCCGCCGACATGGCGCGCAATGCCGGCTTCGACAACTTCAACCTCGACCTGATGCATGGCCTGCCCGACCAGTCGCTGGACGACGCCCTGGGCGACCTGCGCCAGGCGATTGCGCTGAACCCCACGCACCTGTCCTGGTACCAGTTAACCCTGGAACCGAACACAGTGTTCTGGAACCAGCCGCCGCTGCTACCCGAAGACGACATCCTCTGGGACATCCAGGAAGCCGGCCAGGCCCTGCTGGCCAGCCACGGCTACGCCCAGTACGAAGTCTCGGCCTACGCCCAGCCGGGTCGCGCCGCGCGGCACAATCTCAACTACTGGAGCTTTGGCGACTTCATCGGCATCGGTGCCGGCGCCCACGGCAAGCTCAGCCACCCCGACGGGCGCATCCTGCGCACCTGGAAAACCCGCCTGCCCAAGGACTACCTGAACCCGGCCAAGCCCTTCAAGGCCGGCGAGAAGCTGCTGCCGGTGGACGAACTGCCCTTCGAGTTCCTGATGAACGCCCTGCGCCTGACCCAGGGCGTAGACATCGAGCTGTTCAGCCAGCGCACCGGCCTGCCCCTGGAGCAACTGACGGCGGCGCGGCGTGAAGCCGAACAAAAAGGGCTTTTGCAGGTCGAACCGACGCGACTGGTCGCTACCGCGCGCGGCCAGTTGTTCCTCAACGACCTGCTGCAGTATTTCTTGACCTAAGGATTGCGAATGGACCTGGTACTCGACCTGCTCTCGACCGTTTCCCGCTGGAGTCGCAGCAACCTGTCGGAGATTTCCCTGGCCTTGGTGGGCTGTTTGCTGGTGCTGTTTGGCACCGACATCAAAGGCTGGGTCGAACAACGCCTGGGCGGCCTTGCAGGCGCCTTGCGCGTACCGTTCATGGCCTTGCTGGTGATGATCGGCAGCGGTGCCGCGCTGATCTATGCAACCCCGTGGGTGGTGAAGGGGCTAGCGCAGTTCAACAACTATGCGTTGGCGCCGGTGTTGCTGATTGTGCTGGTGCTCATCGGCGTGGTTGCTGATCGGCGCTGACCACCCGTCGGCACCTGATATTTTTGTCAGTATCGCCCCGGTCTCAAGCAGTGCTTAGATGATCTCGAGTTTCGTAGCGGCAACTGTGCCGCTGCGAACGCCCCCTGCGCCATGCCATAAAGCTGTTGCGTCGCGCGGATCTCGACTTTCAGGCAAGCCTCTTGAGGGACCAGAATATGTCACTACTACCTTATCTGGACTTTTCTCCGTTTGCAGACGAAGACTGGCAGGGCTGGGAATTAGGCCCTAATGGCCAGCAACTCAAAATGTTCAACGAAGACGGTAATTACTACCTGCGCTTTGAGAATCCGCATGGCCATATTACCGGCCGAATTTTGCACAAGACAGTCTCCGGGTTCATTCCCGGTAACCTGTACCGCTTCAGCGTCGACTTTCGCAGAAACATGGAAGAGGACTATTGGCGACCGGGTGTTGAATTGGAAGTTTCGGGGATTGGCCGCGCTCCCGAACAAGCCATAGTCGAACCGCATTGGGTCACCTTCTCGTTTGATTTCGTGGCCACCGACACCACCCACACGCTGACCATATCCACGTACGACCGCCCACCTTACCTGAATGCCTGCTCCCCCGAGACGGCAACGTCCAGTGCGCCGCCGGACGCGGTCTCCGCTGACTACAGCCTCGATCAAATTCGCGTTTTCGAACCCGGCCCTGTAACGGAAAACTTCGACAGTTATCCAGACACACACGTCTGGCCCGGCGAAGGCTTTTCAACGGAGCACATGAGTATCAGCCTCGCCTCCGACCAGCCCGGCAGCATTGCCCTGCACCAGGCCAGGGAAGAGGATCCCGGTTATGCACAGCGTCAGGTACTTTGTCTGGGCCACAACACCGGCAATATCTACCCCCCGCAAACCACCCGGTTCGACCTGCCCAGGGTCTGCCAAACACTGACGTTCGATTGGGCAGATATCCGCCAGCCTGCCCAGGCCAATGCCTATGATGCCGCCGGCAACCTGCTCGCCTCTGAAAACTTCGACCCAGGCAGCAATACCTTGAATGCCAAGGTTCGGCTGAATGCCCCGCGTGATGCGCTGATTAGCCGATTCGAGCTCATCACGCGCAACCGTACATCGGTCGATCATTTTGACTTTTTTTCGGATTGATAAACAGCCAGGCAGGTCGCTCTGAGGAGATAACCATGGATATCAAGGCACTGGAATCCACACCTTTTAATACCGACAACTGGAACAACTGGGAAAAAACCGCGGCAGGTATCGACTTGGAGATACTTGAAGGCGCCTTCCCCGAAGCTGGTCACATCGTGGGGCCGCGACAAGGCGTCACGCAGCATTTGCCTGGTGCACTGCTACGCAAGAGAGTCGGTGGCTTCACTATCGGTGCGACGTATAAAATGGCAACCCTGGTACGAAATCACCAACACACCAGTGGGCCGACATTGGTTCAGTTGGGGGTGGAGGGTCTTCCCTCAGGGACTTCAGCGGCGGTGGGCAATGGGCATTTCGTTCAGGTACATCATTATTTTATCGCCAGGCAATCGATTCACACGTTGACCATCGGTACCTCGGGCTGGAATAAAACCAACGCTTTCTACCTGGACAGCACCAGCGTTGTACAAGTCCCCAGTATTACTGAAACGTTCAATACGTTACCCAGTAGTTCGACCATAACCGCCGGAGGTACGATTCGGACTCCGCATATGGATGTTCATTTACCCGCCGGGCAACCTGGAATGGCGCAAATTCATGGTGACGAGCCTTTGGGGGATATGCGCAGCGGTCAGTGCATTTGCCTCTACCATTACCAATCCGTCCCTGCGCCCACACCACAGCGTGCGCGTATTACCTTGAAAGAAATCTGTGCCAGTCTGAAGTTCTCGCTGACGCGTGCAACCGAAAATACCAAAGTCTGGGTGTATGACAACAGTGGCCAATTGCTGGCGGAAAGAGCCGTACCACTGGCAGATCAGTGGCTGACGTTTGACAGTGCCCCTGGGCGTTTCATCAAATACTTTGAAGTGCAGGTCAGCAGTACCACGATGATCGACAATGTCATGATGATCAACCAGTGAGCCAAATGGGAGGCCAGCAATGGCCTCCCAGCGCGGTGAGTTGTTAAACGAGCTTTTCGAACTTCAGATCCCACACCCCATGCCCAAGCCGCTCGCCGCGGCGTTCGAACTTGGTGATCGGGCGCTCGGCCGGGCGCGGCACGCACTTGCCGTCGGCGGCCAGGTTGCGATAACCCGGGGCGACGTTCATCACTTCCAGCATGTATTCGGCATAGGGTTCCCAGTCGGTAGCCATATGGAACACGCCGCCCACCTTGAGCTTGCTGCGCACAAGCTGCGCGAACTCCGGCTGGACGATGCGGCGCTTGTGGTGACGGCTTTTGTGCCAAGGATCAGGGAAGAACAGCATCAGCCGGTCGAGGCTGTTGTCAGCCACGCACTTGTTCAGCACTTCGATGGCATCGCAGTCATACACCCGCAGGTTCTTCAGGCCCTGGGTCAGCACGCCGTTGAGCAGCGCACCCACACCCGGACGGTGCACTTCAACACCGATGAAGTCCTGCTCCGGCGCGGCAGCAGCCATTTCCAGCAGGGAGTGGCCCATGCCGAAGCCGATCTCCAGGGTACGCGGCGCCGAGCGGCCGAAGACCTGGTCGTAGTCCACCGGGCTCTCGGCCAGGGGCAGGATGAACAGCGGCCCACCCTGGTCCAGGCCGCGCTGCTGGCCTTCAGTCATGCGCCCGGCGCGCATCACGAAACTCTTGATGCGGCGGTGTTGGCGCTCTTCGCCTTCGGTGGTGATCGGCGTTTCTTGCGATTCAGTCATCAGGGGCTCTTACTTGATCAGACCATCCAGCGGCGACGAGGCGCTGGCATAGAGTTTTTTCGGCATACGCCCGGCAAGGTAAGCCAGGCGGCCAGCGACAATGGCGTGTTTCATGGCTTCGGCCATCATGATCGGCTGCTGTGCGTGCGCGATCGCCGAGTTCATCAGCACCGCCTCACAGCCCATTTCCATGGCGATGGTGGCGTCCGAAGCAGTACCGACACCGGCGTCAACCAGTACCGGGACTTTCGATTCCTCGAGGATGATCTGCAGGTTATACGGGTTGCAGATCCCCAGGCCCGTACCGATCAGGCCGGCCAGCGGCATTACCGCGATGCAGCCGGCTTCGGCCAGCTGACGGGCGATGATCGGGTCATCGCTGGTGTAGACCATCACGTCGAAACCATCCTTGACCAGTACCTCGGCGGCCTTGAGGGTCTCGATCACGTTGGGGAACAGGGTTTTCTGGTCAGCCAGCACTTCGAGCTTGACCAGGTTATGGCCATCGAGCAGTTCACGTGCCAGGCGGCAGGTGCGCACGGCTTCAACCGCGTCATAGCAGCCAGCGGTGTTCGGCAGGATGGTGTAGCGATCGGGCGGCAGCACGTCGAGCAGGTTCGGTTCGCCCGGGTTCTGGCCGATGTTGGTGCGGCGCACGGCAACCGTGACGATCTCGGCGCCCGAGGCCTCAATGGCCAGGCGGGTTTCTTCCAGGTCACGGTACTTGCCGGTGCCGACCAGCAGGCGCGACTGGAAGGTACGACCGGCCAGGGTGAAGGGCTTGTCGCTACGAACGTTGCTCATCGGTAATCCTCTTGAAGGTTGAGGGACTTGCAGGTGAAGCGCGAAGGCCTAGCCACCGCCAATGGCGTGCACCACTTCAACCTGGTCGCCTTCATTCAGCGCGGTGACGTCGTGCTGGCTGCGTGGCACGATATCCAGGTTGAGTTCGACCGCCACCCGGCGACCCGCCAGGTCAAGCCGGTTGAGCAGGGCCGCGACGCTTTCGCCATCGGGCAATTCGAAAGGTTCACCGTTCAGTTGAATGCGCATGCGCACGGCCGCCATTATTTTTAGGGGCCCGCATTCTAGCCCTGATCAGGGCGCAAACCCAAGGCCGGGCCGCGCCATTCGTCTCGATCCGGACTCGCGGGTCAGCTCAGGCGCCAGGCTGCAAGGCCCAGGCACAGCCATCCGCCGAGAAATGCCAGGCCGCCGAAAGGGGTGATGATACCGAGCTTGCCGATGCCGCTCAGGGTCAGCACATACAGGCTACCGGAAAACAGCAGGATCCCCAGGGTGAACAGACCACCGGCCCACCCGATCAGGCGCCCGGGCAGGTGCACCGACAGCACCGCTACCGCGAGCAGGGCCAAGGCATGCACCAACTGGTAGGTCACGCCGGTATGAAAGATTGCCAGGTATTCGCTGCTCAAGCGGCCCTTGAGGCCATGGGCAGCAAAGGCGCCCAGGGCTACGCCGGTAAAGCCGAAAAACGCCGAAAGCAGCAGAAAGCTACGAAGCATTGGGAAGACCTCCTAGTCAGCACAGGGTCTGTATAATGGCCCGCTCCATCGGTTCGGCCAAGCCATCGCCTATGCTGTCTTCCATTTTCCGTCGCCTCACCCGTGCCCTGCTATGGTTTGCTGCAGGCAGCGCCCTGCTGGTGCTGGTGTTTCGCTGGGTGCCACCGCCCGGCACCGCACTGATGGTCGAGCGCAAGGTCGAGTCCTGGTTCGGTGGCCAGCCTATCGACCTGCAACGGGACTGGGAGCCGTGGGAGCAGATCTCCGATGAGCTCAAGCTGGCGGTGATCGCCGGCGAAGACCAGAAGTTTGCCTACCACTGGGGTTTTGACCTCAACGCCATTCAAGCGGCGCTGGCCCATAACGAACGCGGCGGCAGCATCCGCGGCGCCAGTACCCTCAGCCAGCAAGTGGCCAAGAACCAGTTTCTCTGGGCCGGCCGTAGCTGGTTGCGCAAAGGCCTGGAAGCCTGGTTCACTGCGCTGATCGAGTTGCTGTGGTCGAAAGAACGAATTCTTGAGGTCTATCTCAACAGCGCCGAGTGGGGTGAAGGGGTATTTGGCGCCCAGGCGGCTGCCCGGCACCACTTCGGCGTCGACGCCAGCCAGCTTTCGCGCCAACAGGCCAGCCTGCTGGCTGCGGTGCTGCCCAGCCCGTTGAACTGGAGCGCCAGCCGGCCCAGTACTTATGTGGCGCGACGTGCCGGCTGGATTCGTCAGCAGATGCGCCAGCTCGGTGGCAACAGCTACCTGGCGCAGCTGGACAGCCCGCGTCGGGCGCCCTGGAGCCAATAAAAAAACCGGCAAAGCGCACGCCTTGCCGGTTTTTTACTGCTTGCCTGCTACTGGGTAAACGCTTTAGAACGCGCCCATGTAGTCACGCTTGCCCACCTCTACACCGTTGTGACGCAGGATTGCGTAGGTGGTGGTGACGTGAAAGAAGAACTGCGGCAGGCCGTAGGTCAGCAAATAAGCCTGGCCACTGAAGCGCTTCTCTTTCGGCGTGCCTGGACGGGTGACGATTTCGATGCCTTCCTTGCCGTCGATCTGCGCTGGCGCAATGCCGTCCAGGAAAGCCAGAACCTTGCTGATCAGCGCTTGCAGTTCAGCAAAGGTGGTTTCGCTGTCATCGTATTTCGGCAGCTCGACCTCAGCCAGGCGCGCCGAAACGCCCTTGGCGAAATCAACAGCGATCTGCACCTGGCGAACCAACGGGAACATATCCGGATACAGGCGAGCCTGAAGGAAAACGCTCGGATCGATGTTTTTCGCCGTAGCGTGAGCTTCGGCCTTGTTCAGCACATCACTCAGGGCGTTGAGCATTTGCTTGAAGACAGGAACAGAAGCGGCGTACAAGGAAATGGTCATAGCAGTCTCGACAGGGGTGGCGGAGAATCATGAAAAAGCCCCGACACGTCGGGGCTTTTTGGTTATTGCCGTTTTGCGAATCAGACTGCGATCAAGGCTTTGACCTTGTTCATCGCATTCTTTTCCAGCTGGCGAATCCGCTCGGCGGACACGCTGTATTTCTCGGCCAGGTCATGCAAGGTGGCCTTTTCCTCAGCCAGCCAGCGCTGGTAGAGGATATCGCGGCTGCGGTCATCCAGGCCTTGCAGGGCTTCGTGCAGGTTGCTGGTGGAGTTGTCACTCCAGTCGGCATCCTCCAGTTGACGCGCAGGGTCGTAACGGTGGTCTTCCAGGTAGTTGGCCGGCGACTGGAATGCACTGTCGTCGTCGGCTTCACTGGCCGGGTCGAAGGCCATGTCCTGACCGGTCAGGCGGCTCTCCATTTCACGCACTTCACGCGGCTCGACACCCAGGCTTTCGGCGACACGATGAACTTCATCGTTGTTCAGCCAGGCCAGGCGTTTTTTCTGGCTGCGCAGGTTGAAGAACAGCTTGCGCTGGGCCTTGGTGGTCGCCACTTTGACGATCCGCCAGTTACGCAGGATGAACTCGTGAATCTCGGCCTTGATCCAGTGCACCGCAAAGGACACCAGGCGCACGCCCATTTCCGGGTTGAAGCGCTTGACCGCTTTCATCAGCCCAACGTTGCCTTCCTGAATCAGGTCGGCCTGGGCCAGCCCGTAGCCGGAATAGCTGCGAGCGATGTGTACAACAAAACGCAGGTGGGCGAGCACCATCTGCCGAGCCGCCCCAAGATCCTGCTCATAGTAGAGACTCTCGGCCAGTTCACGCTCCTGCTCGGGCGTCAGCAATGGAATGCTGTTGACCGTGTGCACATAGGCTTCCAGGTTTGCGCCGGGAACCAGGGCATAGGCAGGTTGCAACGAAGTGGTCATACGAAAAAACCTCCGACTCACTAAACTCGTGCCATAGGCACTGCCAACATTGACCGGGAACCGCGAAACAAGTTCCCTAAAAATGAAAAAGAGTCAATACCAGCAAAAAGACACTATCGCGGTGCAAGCTCGCTCAAGTGGCGGGCGACCGCAATCCAAGCACCGATATACCCTAACAACACCGCCCCAAGCAAGAGGGATAGACCATCGGCTGATGGAACCCCGGCCAAGGCAAAATCACTGCCATACAGCCCGGAAAGCCCGATTACCGCGTCGTTCAGCCAGTTCAGGCCAAACGCCAGCACGCCCCAGGCCAATACCCCCGCGCCCAGGCCATACAAGGCGCCCATGTACAGGAAAGGCCGGCGCACATAGTTGTCGGTACCACCGACCAGCTTGATTACCTCGATCTCGGTACGACGGTTTTCGATGTGTAGGCGAATTGTGTTACCAATTACCAAAAGCAGCGCCGAGACCAGCAAGACGGTCAGGCCGAAGACAAAGCGGTCGCCCAGTTTGAGGATCGCCGCCAGGCGCTCGACCCACACCAGGTCCAGCTGCGCAGCTTCGACCTTGGGAAGCTCGGCAAGGCGCTGACGCAGGGCTTCCAGCGCCGGCTTGTCGACCTCTGCCGGAGTCACAACCACTACGCCAGGCAACGGGTTCTCCGGCAGTTCGCGCAGGGCTTCGCCCAGGCCGGACTGCTGCTGGAACTCGTTGAGGGCCTGCTCGCGGCTGACATACTCGGCCTCGGCAACACCCGGCAGGGCTTTTATCTGCTCGCGCAGGGCTTCGCCGTCATGGCTGCTGGCATCGAGCTTCAAGTACAGGGAAATCTGCGCCGCGCGCTGCCACGAGCCGCCGAGGCGCTCGACGTTGCTCAGCAGCAACGACAGCCCCATGGGCAAGCTCAGGGCCACAGCCATCACCAGGCAGGTAAAGAAGCTGCCGATCGGCTGCTTGCCCAGGCGCCGCAGGCTGTCGAGCAGGCTCGAGCGGTGGCTTTCAAGCCAGGCGTGCAACAGGGTACGGAAATCCGGGCCGTCATCGTCGTGACCGCCACCGGGCTTTTTCTTTTCCGGCGCAGGGTCAGCGGCTTTTGGCGCTACTCGCTCGGAAACCTTGGGACTGCGTGTCGCACTCATTGCCCGGCCTCCCCATCGCCGATCAAGCGGCCGCGCTGCAGAGTCAGCATGCGATGGCGCATCCGCGCGATCAGCGCCAGGTCGTGACTGGCGATCAGCACGCTGGTGCCCAGGCGGTTGATATCTTCGAAAACACCCATGATTTCCGCGGCCAGGCGCGGGTCGAGGTTACCGGTGGGTTCGTCCGCCAGCAGCAAGGCCGGGCGGTGGACGATGGCGCGGGCAATGCCGACGCGTTGCTGCTGGCCGGTGGACAGGTCGCCCGGGTACAGCTCGGCCTTGTCCGACAGGGCCACGCGCTCGAGCGCCGAGTCGACCCGCTTGGCCACTTCGGCCTTGGACAGGCCGAGAATCTGCAGCGGCAGGGCGACGTTGTTGAATACGGTACGGTCGAACAGCAACTGGTGATTCTGGAACACCACGCCGATCTGCCGGCGCAGGAACGGGATCTGCGCGTTGCTGATCTGCCCCAGGTCCTGCCCGGCCAGCAGCAGCTTGCCGCTGGTAGGACGTTCCATGGCCAGCAGCAGGCGCAGCAGAGTACTTTTGCCGGCGCCGGAATGGCCGGTAACGAACAGGAATTCGCCCCGACGCACCCGAAAACTCAACTCATGCAGGCCAACGTGACCATTGGGGTAGCGCTTGGCGACCTGTTCGAATCGAATCATGGATGCTCCCGCTCGGCAAACAGTGCTTTCACGAAGGGTTCGGCTTCGAAGGTGCGCAGATCGTCAATCCCTTCGCCCACGCCAATATAGCGGATCGGCAAGCCGAACTGCTTGGCCAGGGCAAAGATCACCCCACCCTTGGCGGTGCCGTCGAGCTTGGTCAGGGCCAGGCCGGTCAGTTCAACGCTCTGGTTGAAGTGCTTGGCCTGATTGATGGCGTTCTGGCCGGTACCGGCGTCGAGCACCAGCAGCACCTCATGAGGCGCGTCGGCATCGAGCTTGCCGATTACCCGACGGACCTTCTTCAGCTCTTCCATCAGGTTGTCTTTGGTGTGCAGGCGACCGGCGGTGTCGGCGATCAGCACATCGATATTGCGGGCCTTGGCAGCTTGCACGGCATCGAAGATAACCGAAGCCGAGTCGGCGCCGGTGTGCTGGGCGATGACCGGGATCTGGTTGCGTTCGCCCCAGACCTGCAGCTGCTCGACCGCTGCGGCGCGGAAGGTGTCGCCGGCGGCGAGCATGACTTTCTTGCCTTCAAGTTGCAGCTTCTTCGCCAGCTTGCCGATGGTGGTGGTCTTGCCGGCGCCGTTGACGCCGACCACAAGAATCACGAACGGCTTGGCCTGGTTATGGATGCGCAGCGGCTGCTCGACCGGCTTGAGCAGGTCGGCCAGCTCGCCTTGCAGCGACTTGTACAAGGCATCGCTGTCGGCCAGCTGCTTGCGCGCGACCTTCTGGGTCAGGCTCTGGACAATCACCGAGGTGGCTTCGACGCCAACGTCGGCGGTCAACAGGCGGGTTTCGATTTCATCGAGCAGGTCGTCATCGATGGCCTTCTTGCCGAGGAACAGGCTGGCCATGCCTTCGCCGATACTGGCGCTGGTCTTCGACAGGCCCTGCTTGAGGCGGGCAAAGAAGCCGCCCTTGTTATCTTCGCTGCGCACGGGTGCGGCAGGCTCGGCCGGGGCGGGCTCGGTAACCGGGGCTGGCGCTTCGATAGCAGCGGCAACGGGTACAGGCTCGGGCTCGGGCACAACCACTGGTGCAGGCGCGACGACCGGTTCAGATTCAACTACCACCGGCTCAGGCGCGATGAACACTGGCTCAACCGCTGGCGCGGGAGCAGGCTCCTGACGCGGCGGAATCGGCGGCGGTGTGTGTGGCTCAAGGTCGGCGACCAGGGCAACCGGCTCTTCTGGCACGGGCAGCACCAGGCCGACGGGTGCTGCGGGCTGGACCTCGACCGGCGCCGCAACGGGCGCAACGGCAGCGGGCTCTGGAACAGCAACCGGTGCAGGCGCAGCAACAGGTGCTGCAGCCACCTCGACCGGGGCAACGGCAGCCGGCGTTTCAACCGGCAACGCAGCCGCTTGCTCCGCTTCAGCCGGAATGGGGTTTTGCGGCTGTTCGGCTACAGGTTGCTGCGGTTTTTTGCGCAACCAGCCGAACAGGCCTTTCTTTTCACCAGCCGCGGCCGGCGTCTTTTTGTCGTCGTTGGAACCAAACATGGAAGACGGCTATCTCAGGGTAGCGATGCGCCACTGCGGCGCTTCTTAAATTCTTTTAACGCAGAACAGTCTACTTTTAATCCGGCTCGTTCTTGCGCAGCATTTTGTCACCAAGCCTTCGGGCTGGTTCCATGACAGGCATGGTCCTCAGGCAACCGGATCAGTATCCTAGCACCTCCAAGCCCGCCGACGCTAAGACCAAGCGGGCAGTCCTACAGGTTAAACAACGTATGAATGCTCTAGCCCGCCGCGCCGCTGGCCTGTTGCTCAGCACAGTTTGTCTGCCGTTCGCGGCCCTCGCCGCCGATACGCAACCCACCCACGAATTCATTCTCGACAACGGCCTGAAAGTGGTCGTGCGCGAGGATCACCGGGCGCCGGTGGTGGTTTCGCAGATCTGGTACAAGGTCGGTTCGACCTACGAGTCCCCGGGCCAGACCGGCCTTTCCCATGCCCTGGAACACATGATGTTCAAGGGCAGCGAGAAGCTCGGCCCCGGCGAAGCCTCGCGCATCCTGCGCGACCTGGGCGCCGAAGAGAACGCTTTCACCAGCGACGACTACACCGCTTATTACCAGGTACTAGCCCGCGACCGCCTGCCGGTGGCCCTGGAGCTTGAAGCCGACCGCATGGCCAGCCTGCGCCTGCCGGCCGACGAGTTCAGCCGCGAGATCGAGGTCATCAAGGAAGAGCGCCGCCTGCGCACCGACGACCAGCCCAATGCCAAGGCCTTCGAGCTGTTCAGCGCCATGGCTTTTCCGGCCAGCAGCTACCGCACGCCGACCATCGGCTGGATGGCAGACCTTGACCGCATGAAGGTCGAAGAGCTGCGTCACTGGTACGAATCCTGGTACGTGCCGAACAACGCCACCCTGGTGGTGGTTGGCGATGTCACCGCCGATGAGGTCAAGGGCCTGGCCCAGCGCTTCTTCGGCGCCATCCCGAAACGCGCGGTGCCACCGGCCAAACTGCCACTCGAACTGGCCGAGCCGGGCCTGCGGGAAACCACCTTGCATGTGCAAACCCAGCTGCCGAGCCTGATCTACGGTTTCAACACCCCGGGCCTGGCCACCGCCAAGGACCCGCGCAGCGTGCACGCCCTGCGGCTGATCTCGGCATTGCTCGACGGCGGCTACAGCGCACGCCTGCCAAGCCGCCTGGAGCGTGGCCAGGAGCTGGTGACCGGGGCTTCGTCGAGCTACAACCCGTTCACCCGCGGCGACAGCCTGTTCGTGATCTCGGCCATGCCGAACCTGCAAAAGCACAAGACCCTGGCCGACGTCGAAACCGGTATCTGGAAGCTGCTCGACGAGCTGAAAACCACCCCGCCGTCGGCTGAAGAGCTTGAGCGCGTACGTGCCCAGGTCATCGCCGGGCTGGTCTACGACCGTGACTCGATCAGCAGCCAGGCCACCGCCATCGGCCAACTGGAAACCGTCGGCCTGTCGTGGAAACTGATCGACAGCGAGCTGGACGAGCTCAAAAGCGTGACCCCGGCCGACATCCAGAACGCCGCCCGCACCTATTTCACCCGTGAACGCCTGAGCGTTGCCCATGTACTGCCCGAGGAGAACGCTCATGAGTGAACGCAGCGCACCCCGCTATACCCTGATCGGCCTGGGCCTATTGTTGCTGATTGGCTTGCTGGCGTTCTTTCTGGCCAAACCTGCGCAATCGGATAACGCCGCGCAACCGGCTGCGGTCACCGAAGCCAAGGCAGCCAACACCCTGCAATCGCTGGCCGAACTGGATGGCAAGGCGCCGAGCCGCCGGCAGCTTAACATCCAGACCTGGAACACCGCCGAAGGCGCCCGCGTACTGTTCGTCGAAGCCCGCGAGCTACCGATGTTCGACCTGCGCCTGACTTTCGCCGCCGGCAGCAGCCAGGACGGCGATGCCCAGGGCCTGGCTACCCTGACCAACGCCATGCTCAACGAGGGCGTGGCCGGCAAGGACGTTACCGCCATCGCCGAAGGCTTCGAGGGCCTGGGCGCCGACTTTGGCAACGGCGCCTACCGCGACATGGCCGTGGCCTCGCTACGCAGCCTGAGCGCGGCCGACAAGCGTGAACCTGCGCTCAAGCTGTTCGCCGAAGTGGTCGGCAAGCCGACCTTCCCGCAGGACGCCCTGGCGCGCATCAAGAACCAGATGCAGGCCGGCTTCGAATACCAGAAGCAGAATCCGGGCAAGCTGGCCAGCATCGAGCTGTTCGAGCGCCTGTACGGCAGCCACCCCTATGCCCACCCGAGTGACGGCACCGCCAAGAGCATTGCGCCGATCACCCTGGAGCAACTGCGCGCCTTCCACGCCAAGGCCTACGCCGCTGGCAATACGGTGATCGCCCTGGTCGGCGACCTGAGCCGCAGCGAAGCCGAAGCCATTGCCGCGCAGGTGTCCTCGGCCCTGCCCAAAGGCCCGGCCCTGGCCAAAGTGGCCCAGCCAAGCGAACCCAAGGCTGGCGCAACCCACATCGACTTCCCGTCCAAGCAGACCCACCTGATGCTCGCCCAACTGGGCATCGACCGTAACGACCCGGACTACCCTGCGCTGTCGCTGGGCAACCAGATCCTCGGTGGCGGCACCTTCGGCACCCGCCTGATGAGCGAAGTGCGTGAGAAACGCGGCCTGACCTACGGCGTATACTCGGTATTCAGCCCGATGCAGGTGCGTGGCCCGTTCATGATCAACCTGCAGACCCGTGCCGAGCTCAGCGAAGGCACCCTCAAGCTGGTCCAGGACATTCTCGCCGACTACCTCAAGAGCGGTCCGACCCAGGCGGAACTGGACGACGCCAAGCGTGAACTGGCCGGCAGCTTCCCGCTGTCCAATGCCAGCAACGCCAGCATCGTCGGCCAACTGGGTGCCATTGGCTTCTACAACCTGCCACTGACCTGGCTGGAAGACTACATGCAGCAGTCCCAGCAACTGACCACTGAACAGGTCAAGGCGGCGCTGAACAAACACCTGGCCGCTGACAAGATGGTCATCGTCACCGCCGGGCCAAGCGTGCCGCAAAAACCCTTGCCGCCGCCCACTGACAAACCCGCCGAGCAGCCGCTTGGCGTACCGGAGCATTAATGGCCAGTCCATCCGCAAAATCGGCCAAGCCGCACCACGGCCAGGGCCAGCTGCGCATCATTGCCGGCGAATGGCGCAGCCGGCGCCTGGGTTTCCCTGACGCGCCGGGCCTGCGCCCGACCCCGGACCGGGTCCGCGAGACCCTGTTCAACTGGCTTGCCCCGTACATTGAAGGGGCCAAGGTGCTCGACGCCTACACCGGCAGCGGCGCCCTGTACCTCGAAGCGCTGTCCCGTGGCGCGGGCGATTCCGTGGCCCTGGACAGCAACCCGGCGGCCATCGCCAGCCTGCGGCAGAACCTCGAAACCCTGCGCTGCCCCCGCGGCCAGGTGATCCAGACTGACGCCCAGCGCTACTTGCAAGGCGAGCCGAAGCTGGCCTTCGACCTGGTGTTCCTCGATCCGCCGTTCAACCAGGGCCTGCTGCCGACCACCTGCGCCCTGCTTGAAGAGCGTCAGTGGCTGGCTGAAAACGCCTGGATCTACACCGAGAGCGAAACCCCGCCATCGACCCTGCAACTGCCCGGCAACTGGCGCCTGCACCGCGAGAAAAAGGCCGGCCAGGTGTACTACGCACTCTGGCAGCGCGGCTGAGCAATATTCACGACCCGGCTGCATCCGGGTCGTGCCCGATAAATATCTAACGCCTTTCACCTTTGCGCTTGCCTGATCGTGCGCCTTGTTTTCAACCACAAGGATCACTGTCATGGATCGACGCACCTCCCTCTGGAGCGGCCTGCTCGGCCTGTTTCTGCTATCAGGCCTGGCCCTGGCCGAACCCTCCATTCGCCATGAGTTCACCCTCGACAACGGCCTGCACGTAGTCATCAGCGAAGACCGCCGGGCGCCCGTGGTCACCACACACATGCTGGTCAAGGTGGGGTCGAGTCACGAATACCCCGGGCAGTCCGGTTTGTCCCACGCCCTCGAACACCTGCTCTACCGAGGCAGCGCAAAGACTGCCGCGGATCAGTTCTCGCAGATCATCGAACGCATGGGGGGCCAGGACAACGCCTACACCCTCCGTGACTTCACCGTGCATCATCAGACGCTACCCAGTAATCGGCTGGCTGTAGCGCTGGAGCTCAATGCCGACCTGCTCAAAGGCGCAGTGCTGAGCGAACACGAGTTCGCGCGCGAAATCGAAGCGGTCAAGGCTGAGCGGCGAGAGAAAGTCGATAGCCATCCATTGCGAAGGCTCTTCGGGCAACTGCAGGCCATTGCCTACCCGCAAAGCAGCTATCACACCCCGGTGATCGGCTGGATGAGCGATCTGCAGCGCATGCACAATGATGAACTGCGCGCCTGGTATCGCACCTGGTACGCGCCCAACAATGCCACGCTGATCATCGTTGGCGATGTGCGGCGTGATGCGGTGAAACTCCAGGTTGAAAAGTATTTTGCCGGTTTCCCCCGCCAAGACCTGCCGTTCATTAAAAAGCCTCTTCAGACCGCTGCACCCGGACCCCGTCAGGTTACGGTCTACGAAGATTTCAGTACGCCAACCCTGGTCATGGCCTTCAACGTCCCGACCTATGCCAGTGCAGAGTCGGCAACCGACGTACATGCCTTGCGCCTGCTTTCGGCCCTGCTGGGCAAAGGCTTGAGCGCCCGCCTCAGCACCCGGCTGGAGCGCCAGCAAACACTGCTATCACGCCCTGAAGTCAGCTACGACCCGGTGGCCAGGGGCGATAACCTGTTCGAGATCCAGGCTTCAATCAACACCGTTCAGCCCAGGCCACTGGACGAACTGCAAGCGGCGATCTGGGCACAACTGCAGGCTCTGAAAAAGACGCCTCCCGAACCTGACGAACTTGCCCGGGCGCGAACACTGCTGCTGGCAGAAAACACCTTCGCCCGCGACACCCTCGACTATCAGGCCGGCGACTTGGCTGCCCTGCTCGGCAGTGGCTTGCCAGCCGCTCAACTGGACAATGATGCCGACGACCTGGCGCGAATAACGCCTGAACAAGTACTGCAGGCCGCCAACACCTACTTCACCCGCGAACGGCTCACGGTCGCTTATCTGCAGGCCAAGGAGGCCGATGATGAATAAGTTCACGCGAAACCTTTTACCTATCGTCCTGCTCCTAACATCTGTCATTGCATACGCCCAGAGCGCTGCATCTGAGCTGGAGTCCCTGAAATCCACCGCCCCCCTTACAAGCATCCCTCAATTGCCGATCGAATCGTGGCACACGCCTCAGGGCAGCCAGGTGTTGTTTGTGCAGAACAACCATTTGCCGATGTTTGACCTGCAAGTTGTATTCGCTGCCGGCAGCGCCCGCGATGATGGCGCAGCAGGCCTGGCACAACTCACCCTGGGCATGCTCGATGAGGGCGCAGGCCAGTACGATGCCCTGCAGATTGCCGAAGGTTTCGATGCGGTCGGCGCACAATTTCACAAGCAGGCCGGGCGAGACAGCCTGGCCGTAACTTTGCGCAGCCTCAGCAGCCAGAAGCACAGCAGCAAAGCTGTCGGCTTGCTGACAGATGTGCTCGGCAAACCACAACTTGCCGATGACAAGCTGCAAGAGATCAAGGACCAGCTCACCAGCCTGCTCATACAACGCCAGGAGTTCCAGGACTACAGGGCCACCGACCTGCTTTACCAGCATGCTTACGCCAATCACCCCTATGCGACGAACAGCACCGGCACCAGGCAGACAATTAAATCGCTGACCATTGCCGATATCCGCGCATTCCACCAGCAAGCGTTCGCTGCGGGCAATGCACTGATCACCCTGGTCGGTGACCTTTCGCTTGAGCAGGCTCAAGCCATTGCGCTTCAAGTATCGTCAGCACTGCCCGAGGGGCCGGCACTCTCACCTTTACCAGCGCCCGCTGCTTTCGAGCCGGAGATCTATCACCTTGAGCATTCGGGCAGCCAGGCGCTGTTGTTGTTTGCCATACCCGGCATCAGCGTGCACCATGCCGATGCGCCGGCGCTGACCCTGGCCAATCTGATACTGGGCGGCCCTGGCGCGACTTCGCGCCTGTTCGATGAACTGCGCAGCCAACGTGGTTTGACCTATGGCGCCAGATCAAAGCTGATCCAGCACCCTGCCAGCGGCCTGTGGACCTTTACCACTGAGGTCGAGGCCAGGTACCGCGATGCCAGCATGGCGTTGTTCGAGCAATTGCTTGCAGACTACGCGGCACAGGGCCCGACCGCGCAGGAGGTCGAAGACGCGAAGCACAAGCTGCACGGCAGCTACCTGTTGGGTTCAGTGAGCAACCAGCAGATCAGCGATATCCTGATCCACACCGGGGTCAACCAGTTGCCGCTGGACAGCCGCCAGGCGTTTCTCGACAAGGTACAGGCGCTGACTCTGGATCAGCTGAAAGTCGCGTTGAAAAAACACCTGAAGCTCGACAAGCTGGTGCAAATCAGTGTCGGCCCGACGGTCGACCAGGACCTCTTGCCAGAGACCGGGCCTGCGACTGGCTGACCGGTGCGGGCAACTGCCAGTAACCGGACATACACTTGTCTGAAACATATCTGCGAGTACGCCACGATGTTTGCCTCAACCCCCAGCCCCTTCAAACCCGCCCTGGGGCTGGGCAATCCGCACATGCAGACGCTCTGGGGGCCGCTATGGCGCAAGTCAGCGGCCCTGAGCCGCCAGCGCGAACGTCTGTGGCTGGCTGATGGCGATTTCCTCGACCTCGACTGGCACGGCCCCCATGAAGCGACAACCCCGGTGGTGCTGGTACTGCACGGGCTCACCGGCTCGTCCAGCTCGCCGTACGTCATCGGCATGCAACAGGCCCTGGCCGACCGTGGATGGGCCAGCGTGGCGCTGAACTGGCGCGGCTGCTCGGGCGAACCCAACCTGCTGCCACGCAGCTACCATTCCGGTGCCAGCGAAGACCTGGCCGAAGCCATTGATCACCTGCGCGCCCAGCGCCCGCAAGCGCCGCTATATGCCGTAGGTTATTCGCTGGGTGGCAATGTGCTGCTCAAGCACCTGGGCGAAGCCGGCTCGGCCAGCCAGTTGCAGGCGGCAGTGGCGGTGTCGGTGCCGTTTCGCCTGGACCAGTGCGCCGATCGCATCGGCCTGGGCTTTTCCCGGGTGTACCAGGCGCATTTCATGCGCGCCATGCTCGCGTATGTGAAGGACAAGCAGCGCCACTTCCAGCATCACGGCCACCACGAAGGGCTGGCCGCGCTGGAGCGCCTGGGTCCGCTGGAAAATCTGCGTACTTTCTGGGATTTCGACGGCCGGGTGACCGCACCGCTCAATGGCTTTCGCGATGCCAAGGATTACTACCAGCGCGCTTCCAGCCGGTATTTTCTGGGTGAGAACCGCACGCCGACGCTGATCATCCACTCCAGCGATGATCCGTTCGTGTTTGCCCATAGCTTGCCAGCGGCCAATGAACTGGCAGCGCAGACCACCTTTGAGCTGCATGCGCGGGGCGGGCATGTAGGGTTTGTCGATGGCAGCGTGCGCAATCCGGGGTATTACCTGGAGCGACGGATTCCGCAGTGGCTGGCGATAAACAGAGCTGACTGAAAAAGCAACGCCGGCAAGGCCGGCTCCCACAGGGGGAGCAACTGTCTTGATCAGTCGCCGGTGGCCACCGGCCGTTGGGAGTCGGTAATCCACTCACTCCACGAGCCCGCATACAGCTTGCCCAGCGGATACCCCGCCAGCGCCAGGGCAAACAGGTTGTGGCAAGCCGTCACCCCCGAGCCGCAGTAAGCGACCAGTTGCTCTGGCGCACGCTTATCCAGCTTCTGGGCAAAGCGCTGCTTGAGCTGCTCAGCCGGCAGAAACCGCCCGTCGGCGCCCAGATTGTCGGTAAAGGCCGCGCACTGCGCACCGGGAATATGCCCGGCCACCGGATCGATTGGCTCGACCTCGCCGCGAAAACGCGGCAGCCCACGGGCATCAATCAACGTAAGTTCCGGCTGGCCCAGGCGCTCGGCCAACTGCGTGGCATCCAGTACCAGGCTATCGTCTGGCTCGCCGCTGAAGTTACCTTCGCGCTTGACCGGCGGGTCGAGGCTCAGCGGCAGCCCGGCCGCGTGCCAGGCTTTAAGACCGCCATCGAGGATGGATACACCACTGCGCTTGCCCAGCCAGGCCAGCAGCCACCAGGCCCGGGCCGCGAAGGCGCCCGGGCCGTCGTCGTACACAACGATCTCACTGTCGTTGTCGATGCCCCAGGCGCGCAGCCGCTCGACCAGTTGTGCGGGGTTCGGTAGTGGGTGGCGGCCGGTCAGGCCCTTGACGATCGGCCCGCTGAGGTCGCGCTCAAGGTCAGCAAAATGCGCCCCGGCAATATGCCCCTCGGCGTAGCTGCGTTGACCATAATCGATGTCTTCCAGGGCAAAACGGCAATCGAGAATCACCAGCGCCGGCGCCTCCAGGCGTTCGGCCAATTGCTGGGCGGTGATCAGTTGCGCGAGGGGCATGACAGTCTCCTGAACGATTGAACGGATAAGGCCCGGGCGTTATTGCTCCAGCGCCTGGTTAAGCGAAACGTAGAATTCCTGGCACAAGGCGTCCACGGCGGGGCGCGCCTTGGCGGTGACGAAGCCAAGCTCCAGCACCAATACCTGATAGACACCGCGCTTGAAGGCTTCTTCACTCAAGTGCGCAGAATTTTCGCGAGTGGTGCAGAGAAAACGCACCCAGGATGTGAGGATGATCCAGGCATTGAGGGTCAGCGACTCGATCTGCACGCTGTCCATCTCGACGATACCGGCCTCGACGAAGCCGCGGTAAATCGCCTGGCCCTGCAGCAGGCAGCGCTGGGAGAAGCGTCGATAGCGGGCGGCCAGTTCCTTGTCGCTGTCGAGCAGGTGTTCCAGGTCGCGGTGCAAAAAGCGGTAGTTCCACATCGCCGCCAGCAGCGCCTTGAGGTAAAAGCGTTTGTCTTCAACGGTGGCAACGCGCCCCTGGGACGGGCGCAAAAAGCTCTCAACCAGCTCTTCATACTGGGTGAAGAGCACGGCGATGATTTCCTGCTTGTTGGCGAAGTGGTAGTACAGGTTGCCGGGCGAAATCTCCATGTGCGCGGCAATGTGGTTGGTGCTGACACTGCGCTCGCCCTGCTGGTTGAACAGCTCCAGGCTGTTCTGCACGATGCGCTCGCGGGTCTTGATACGCGGGGCCATGATCAATTCCAGGCGTTGAGCTTGAATGAATAGGTCCATCTTACGGTGTATCCACACCGGTATGTACCCGCAGGCGCTGTGAAAAACAGTCGCACCGGACACATATTAGAGTATATGCTCTAGAAAACCTGCCTTGCCGTGGAGTTTCGCATGCTTGCCGACGCTACCCGCTCCCTGCCGCCCACCGAATTCGCCGCCCTTGACGCAGTGTTCGCCACCCAGCGCCAGGCCTTTGCCGGTAACCCCCTGCCCTCTGCGCCGCAGCGCCGGCAATGGCTGAAGTGCCTGCGCGAAGCCCTGCTGGAGCATCAGGACGCGTTGATCGCAGCGATCAGCGAAGACTTCTCTGGCCGTAGCGCCGACGAAACCCTGCTGGCCGAACTGATGCCGAGCATTCAGGGCCTGCGCCATGGCGAAAAGCACCTCAAGCAGTGGATGAAAGCCTCCAGGCGCAAGGTAGGCCTGGCCTTCCAGCCGGCCAGCGCCGAGGTCCAGTACCAACCGCTGGGAGTGGTCGGCATCATCGTGCCGTGGAACTACCCGCTGTTTCTCACCATCGGCCCGCTGACCTGCGCCCTGGCCGCCGGCAACCGGGTGATGCTCAAGCTCAGCGAAGCGACCCCGGCGACCGGCCTGCTGCTCCAGCAATTACTCGACAGCATCTTCCCCGAAGACCTGGTCAGCGTGGTGCTGGGTGAGGCCGACGTGGCCCAGACCTTCTCGCGCCTGCCGTTCGATCACCTGCTGTTTACCGGGGCCACCAGCGTCGGCCGCCAGGTGATGCTCGCCGCCGCGCAAAACCTCACGCCGGTAACCCTGGAACTAGGCGGAAAATCGCCGGCCATCGTCTCGTCGAGCGTACCGCTGGCCGACGCCGCCGAACGCATCGCCTTCGGCAAGACCCTCAATGCTGGCCAGACCTGCGTGGCTCCCGACTACGTGCTGGTGCCACGTGAGCGCCTGGCTGACTTCGCCACTGCCTACCGCGACGTCGTCCGGCGCTTCTACCCGACCCTGGCCGACAACCCGGACTACAGCGCGATCATCAACCCGCGCCACCTGGCCCGCCTGGAAAGCTACCTTGAGGATGCCCGCAGCAAGGGCGGCGAGATCATTGACCTTTATCCACAAGAGCCGCGCCAGGGCCGGCGCCTACCACCGCACCTGCTGCTCGGGGTCAGCGACGACATGCGCGTGATGCAGGACGAAATTTTCGGCCCGCTGCTGCCGCTGGTGCCCTACGACAGCCTTGACCAGGCGCTGGCCTACATCAATCAGCGCCCGCGCCCACTGGCGCTGTATTACTTCGGCTACGAGCATAACGAGCAGCAACGGGTACTGGAACAGACCCACTCCGGTGGCGTGTGCCTTAACGACACCCTGTTGCACGTCGCCCAGGACGACCTGCCGTTTGGCGGCATCGGCCCCTCGGGCATGGGCCATTACCACGGCCATGAAGGTTTCCTGACCTTCAGCAAGGCCAGGGCGGTGTTCGCCAAGCAGCGTTTCAATGCCGCGCGGCTGATCTACCCGCCCTACGGCAAAGCGCTGCTCAAGCTGGTGTACAAACTGTTCATTCGCTGAAAAACCTCCCCGGGCCTGATAACAATGACCACAAGCCTGCCTGTAAACCCCGTGCTGAGCCGGCGCGGGCTACTCAAGTTCAGCCTCGGCGCCAGCGCCTTCCTCGCCACCGCCGGGCTGGGTGCCAGCCTCGGCGGCTGCTCGGCGCAAACACCGGCCAGCGGCTTCATTACCCTGCGCGAAAACGACCTGCCGATCCTGCACGCGCTGATTCCGGTAGTCCTGGCCGGCACCCAGGCGGCGGACAACCGCGATGCCTTGCTGCGCGGGCTGGACAACAAACTCGCCGCGCTGTCGCCGGCCATGCTCAAGCTGACCCGGCAACTGTTCGACGTGCTCGCCATGGCGGTTACCCGCGGACCGTTGACCGGCATCTGGGGCAGCTGGGACAACACCAGCAGCGTGCAGATCGAAGCCTTTCTGCAGCGCTGGCAGGACAGCTCGCTGAACTTGCTGCGCATGGGCCATGCCTCGCTGCTGCAACTGCTGCACATGGCCTGGTACGAACTGCCTGAATCCTGGGCCCATTGCGGTTACCCCGGGCCGCCCAAGGTCTGATCCATCGATAACCACAAGAGGCTGAAGATGCCCGTACCCGACCTGTTTCGCGACGGCCTTGGCCGTGGCTGGAAAACCCGTGACGCCTCGCGCCTGGACCAGGACCTGAGCCTTGAGACCGACATCGCCATCATCGGCAGCGGTGCCGGCGGCGCCACCAGTGCCGAACTGCTCAGCGCTGCAGGCTTCAAGGTACTGCTGATCGAAGAAGGCCCGCTGAAAACCAGCAGCGACTTTCACATGCTTGAAGACCAGGCCTACGCCAGCCTTTACCAGGAAGGCATCGGCCGCATGAGCAAGGACGGCGCCATCACCATCCTGCAAGGCCGCGCGGTCGGCGGCACCACCCTGATCAACTGGACCTCCAGCTTTCGCACACCGGAGCCAACGCTGGAGCACTGGGCCCGCGAACACGGGGTTAAAGGCCTGAGCAGCGCCGAATTGGCGCCATGGTTCGCACGCATGGAGCAGCGCCTGGGTATCGAGCCGTGGATCATGCCGCCCAACGCCAACAACGAAGCACTGCGCCGCGGCTGCGAGGCGCTGGGCTACAACTGGAAGGTGATCCCGCGCAACGTGCGCGGCTGCTGGAACCTGGGCTATTGCGGCATGGGTTGCCCGGTCAACGCCAAGCAGTCGATGCTGGTCACCAGCATTCCGGCAACCCTCGAGCACGGCGGCGAGCTGCTGTACCTGGCCCGCGCCGAGCGCCTGGAACACAACGGCGAACAGATCAGCGGCCTGCAGTGCGTGGCCATGGACGCGCGCTGCGTCGAGCCCACCGGCCGGCAGATCCGGGTCAAGGCCCGGCATTACATCCTTGCCGGCGGCGGTATCAACAGCCCCGGCCTGCTGCTGCGCTCGGACGCTCCGGACCCCCATGAGCGCCTGGGCAAGCGCACCTTCCTGCACCTGGTCAACTTCAGCGCCGGGCTGTTCAAGGACAAGGTCAATCCGTTCTACGGCGCGCCGCAGTCGATCTACTCCGACCATTTCCAATGGCGCGACGGCGTCAGCGGTCCGATGGGCTACAAGCTCGAGGTACCGCCCCTGCACCCGGCGCTGGCCAGCACCTTGCTGGGCAGCTTCGGCAAGGACAACGCCCTGCGCATGGAGCAACTGCCGCATACCCACGTGATGCTCGCCCTGCTGCGCGACGGCTTTCACCCGGACAGCGTCGGCGGCGAGGTGCAGTTGCGTGGCGATGGCTCGCCGGTGCTCGACTACCCCGTGTCGCCCTATGCCTGGGACGGCGTGCGTCGGGCCTTCCAGAGCATGGCCGAGATCCAGTTCGCCGCCGGCGCCGACAGCGTGATGCCGGTGCATAGCGATGCCGGCCATATGAAAACCCTGGCCGAAGCCCGGCAGATGATCGACGGCCTGAACCTCGAGCTGTTTCGTACCCGGCTGGGCAGCGCCCACGTCATGGGCGGCTGCGCCATGGGCGAAGACCCGCGCCAGGCCGTATGCGACAGCCTGGGCCGGCATCATCAGCTGGAAAACCTGTCGATCCACGACGGCTCGCTGTTCCCCACCAGCATCGGCGCCAACCCGCAACTGTCGGTGTATGGCTTGAGTGCCCGGCTCAGCGACGCCCTGGCTGCACGCCTGGTTGTTGGCAGATGACAACAAATGGCCGCACTGTCTATAGTGCCTTCAGCGTGGTCGGGCGACTTGGCCGACCGCCACTGCTGCGATACCATCCGACTCCCCAACGCACTCCTGCCAGGACGACGCGATGAACCGAGTGTTGTACCCAGGTACTTTCGACCCTATTACCAAGGGCCATGGCGATCTGGTCGAGCGTGCCTCGCGGCTGTTCGACCAGGTGATCATTGCGGTCGCCGCCAGCCCGAAGAAAAACCCACTGTTCCCGCTGGAGCAACGGGTGGAACTGGCTCGCGAGGTCACCAAGCACCTGCCCAATGTCGAAGTCATCGGCTTCTCCACTTTGCTGGCGCATTTCGCCAAGGAACAGCAGGCCAATGTGTTCCTGCGCGGCCTGCGGGCTGTTTCGGACTTCGAGTACGAGTTCCAGCTGGCGAACATGAACCGCCAACTGGCGCCCGACGTCGAGAGCCTGTTCCTTACGCCTTCAGAGCGCTATTCGTTCATTTCCTCGACCCTGGTCCGGGAAATCGCGGCGCTGGGCGGTGACATCACCAAATTCGTCCACCCGGTGGTGGCCGAGGCCCTGACCGAACGCTTCAAGAAGTGACATCGGCGATTTGACCATGGCGCCCGCGTGCACTGCGGGCGCTAATGCGGCACAATTATGCCCATTGGTTTTCAAATGCCCGGGTTCTGAGCCCTGGCCGGAGTCCCCATGTCCCTGATCATCACCGACGATTGCATCAACTGCGACGTCTGCGAACCCGAGTGCCCGAACGCTGCGATCTCTCAAGGCGAAGAGATCTACGTGATCGACCCCAACCTGTGCACCCAGTGCGTCGGCCACTACGACGAGCCGCAATGCCAGCAAGTCTGCCCGGTCGACTGCATCCCGCTGGATGAAGCGCATCCGGAGACCGAAGCGCAGCTGATGGAAAAATACCGCCGAATTACCGGCAAGGCCTGATGCCGTTCGTCGCCCGGCTTGCTCCGCTGGTCCTTGGCGCCGCCCTGGCGCTGGGGATGGCCAGTGCCCAGGCACAAGGCCCAGGCCGCGCGGCGATTGCCACGCCGCATAGCGATGCGACTGCCGCCGCCCGCGAAATTCTCGAGCAGGGCGGTAACGCCTTCGACGCCGCCATTGCCGTCAGCGCCGCCCTGGCAGTGGTCGAACCTTATGGTTCAGGCCTGGGCGGCGGTGGCTTCTTCCTGCTGCGCGAGGGCCACACGCCTGCCCGCTACGCCTTTATCGATGCCCGCGAGCGCGCACCGGGCAAGGCCAGCGAAGCCATGTACCTCAAGGACGGCAAGGTCCAGCCGGGCTTGTCGATCAATGGCCCGCTGGCCGCGGCGATTCCCGGCTTGCCGGCAGCCCTCGCCGATCTCGCCGCCCATTACGGCAAACTGCCACTGAAAAGCACCCTGGCCCCGGCCATACGCCTGGCCAACCAGGGTTTCGCTGTCGACCGCATCTACCGCGACCGCGCGCAAATGCGCTTGAGCGCACTGCGCGACAATCCAGAAAGCGCCCGTCTGTTCCTGATCAACGGTGAAGTGCCGGCCCTGGGCGCTAAAATCCGCCAACCGCAACTGGCCATAACCCTTGAACGCATCGCCAGCCAGGGCCGCGACGGTTTCTATGCCGGCCCGACCGCCCAGGCCATGGTGCAGGGGGTACAGGCCGCAGGCGGGATCTGGAGCCTGGATGACCTGGCCAACTACCGCACCGCCAAACGCGAGCCGCTGCGCTACCAGCTGGCCAATCAACGCGAACTGATCAGCGCCCCGCCGCCGTCAGCCGGTGGCGTGGCCCTGGCCCAGAGCCTGGCGATGCTGCAGCGCCTGCCTTGGCAGAGCGCCGAGCCTGTACAGCGCAGCCATTACGTACTGGAAGTATTGCGCCGGGCCTACCGTGACCGCGGCCTGCTCGGCGATCCGGACTACGTCAGCAATCCGATACCACAGCTGCTCGCGCGCAATTACCTGACGTCGCTGGCCGATAGCATCGACGTGCACCAGGCAACGCCCAGCAGCAGCCTGCCGCCCGCCCCGGCCTGGCGCGAGGGGGATCACACCACCCACTTTGCAGTGATCGACGCCGACGGCAATGCCGTGGCCGCGACGCTGTCGGTCAACCTACCGTTCGGCGCCGCGTTTACTGCCCCGGGCACCGGCGTGGTGCTGAACAACGAAATGGACGACTTTGCCGCCGACCCGCATGGCAGCAACAGTTACGGCCTGGCCGGCAGCCAGGCCAATGCCGTGGCCGCCGGCAAACGGCCACTGTCGAGCATGAGCCCGAGCTTTATCGAGAGCCCGACCCAGTTCGCCGCCTTCGGCACGCCGGGCGGCAGCCGCATTCCGAGCATGGTGCTGCTGTCGATGATGGGCTTTCTTGAGGGCAGGCCGGTGGCCGAATGGCCGGCGGTGCCGCGCTATCACCACCAGTACCTGCCCGATGTGGTCGAGCACGAACCGGGGGCTTTCAACGCCGGGCAGCAACGCGAACTGCAGGCGCGCGGCTACCAGCTCAAGGACCTGGGCCGCAGCTATGGCAATCAACAGGTGCTGTACTGGGACAAGGCCGGGCAAACCCTCGAAGCCGCCAGCGACCCCCGCGGCGTGGGCGCCGCACAGGTGCTCAGCCCACGTTGAGCCGTTTCACTTCTGGCAGCGCGGGCAGTAGACGCTGGCGCGCTGGCCAAGTTTGACCTCACGCAGGATGCTGCCGCAGATCTTGCACGGTTCTTCCCCGCGCCCGTAGACGAACAATTCCTGCTGAAAGTAACCCGGCTGGCCGTCGCCGCCGATAAAGTCGCGCAAAGTGGTGCCGCCACGCTCGATGGCGCAGGCGAGGATGCGTTTGATCTCGATCGCAAGTTTCAGGTAACGCGCCCGGGAAATGCTCCCGGCTTCACGGCGCGGGTCGATACCGGCAGCAAACAACGCTTCGGTCGCATAGATATTGCCAACCCCGACCACTACCGCGTTGTCCATGATGAACGGCTTGACCGCCATCGACCTGCCCCGCGACAGCTGGAACAGCCGTTCGCCGTCGAACAGATCGGTCAAAGGCTCGGGGCCGAGCTTGATCAGCAACTCATGATTGAGTGGATCAAGGCTCCAGAGCATCGCACCGAAGCGCCGTGGGTCGGTGTAGCGCAGGGCCAGGCCGGATTCCAGTTCGATATCCACATGCTCATGCTTGGCCGCCGGTAGACCGATCTCGACCAGACGCAGATTACCGGACATACCCAAGTGGCTGATCAGGGTGCCGACTTCGGCATTGAGCAGCAGGTACTTGGCCCGCCGCTCGACCTTGACGAAACGCTGCCCGGAAAGGCGAATATCGAGGTCCTCGGGGATCGGCCAGCGCAGGCGCCGGTCACGCACGATCACCCGGCTGACCCGCTGGCCTTCCAGGTAAGGCGCGATACCGCGCCGGGTGGTTTCGACTTCTGGCAATTCCGGCATGGATCAATGACCGCCCATTTCACGAATGGTCTGTTTGAGGTTCTCGAAGTCATACTCGGACAGGCCGACATAATCGAGCACCAGGTGCCCGACGGTATTCCATTCGTGGTCGATGCTCTGGTTGCCCAGCACCCGGTACGAAGCGCAGATGTGCTCGGCCATTTTCAGAATCGCCAGCAGGTTTTTCAGCTGGCTGTTGCGTGCCGAGTCATCGCTGAACACCGCCAGGGCGTTGTGATGGTTGGCGATGGCGTTGCTCAGGTGCTCGGGCAGGCGCCACGACTTGGCGGTGTAGTAACCGACCACCGCGTGGTTGGTGTTGAACACCTGGTTCTCGGTGTCGACCACCCGTTGTTCGGCACCAGCGCTGGCGTAGGCATCCTCGAGCACGCTCATGTACTCGGGGAAGCGCTTGAGCATCAATGGCACGCCGCAATCATGGAACAGGCCCAGGGCATAGGCTTCGTCCACCGCCTGCGAGCCGATGCGCTTGGCCAGGGTCAGGCAGGTCATGGCCACGTCCTGGGCGGTGTCCCAGAAACGGTTGAGGGTGACGATAGTGTCGTCGCTCATCTCGCCCTTGATCGACTGGGCGTTGATCAGGTTGATGATCGAGCGGCTGCCAAGCAGGTTCACCGCACGCTGGATCGAGGCAATCTTGTTGGTCAGGCCGTAGTACGGCGAGTTGACCAGCTTGAGCAACGCGCCGGACAGGCCCGGGTCCTGGGAGATCAGCTTGGCGATCACCTCCAGGTCGGGGTCGGGCATGTATTGCTCGAACTGCAGGTCAACCATGATCTGCGGCTGCGGCGGTACGCTGATGCCTTGCAGGGCATGCTGGATCTGTTCGGCGGAGAGTTCCTGGGACATAAGTACACACTCGGGGCTGAGCGGCGATTCTAACCTGATCGTACTGGCCAGGGGTGAAGCTAAAGGCCATCGCTCTGTTGCAATTTGTCGCTATTCCCCGTCGAGGAACCAGGCATCGGGTTATAATCCCGCTCTTTTTTCCCGGAGCGACGTCATGTCCCTGCCCAGCCTTCGTCTCAAAGCCAATGCCGACCGCCGCCTGCGCGCCGGCCACCTGTGGGTCTACAGCAACGAAATCGACGTCGCCGCGACCCCGCTGCATGGCTTCAAGGCCGGAGACCAGGCGATCCTCGAGACCGCCGGCGGCAAGGCCCTGGGCGTCGTCGCCATGAGCCCGAACAACCTGATCTGCGCCCGCCTGCTGTCGCGTGACGCCAAGCTGGCCCTGGACAAGTCGCTGCTGGTGCACCGCATCAACGTTGCCCTGTCGCTGCGCGAGCGCCTGTTCGACAAGCCGTTCTACCGCCTGGTGTACGGCGATTCCGACCTGCTGCCGGGCCTGGTGGTCGATCGTTTCGGCGATATCCTGGTGGTCCAGCTCGCTTCGGCGACCATGGAACAGCACAAGGATGACGTGATCGCCGCGCTGGTTCAGGTGCTCAAGCCCACCGGCATCCTGTTCAAGAACGACTCCGCCGCGCGCGATGCCGAAGGCCTGGGCCGTTATGTCGAAACCGTGTTCGGCCTGGTACCGGAGTGGGTGGCCCTGGAAGAGAACGGCGTGAAGTTCGAAGCGCCGGTCATGGAAGGCCAGAAGACCGGCTGGTTCTACGACCACCGCATGAACCGCGCGCGCCTGGCGCCGTACGTCAAGGGCAAGCGCGTGCTCGACCTGTTCAGCTACATCGGCGGCTGGGGCGTGCAGGCCGGTGCCTTTGGTGCCAGCGAAGTGTTCTGCGTCGATGCCTCGGGCTTTGCCCTGGACGGCGTCGAGCGTAACGCCGGGCTCAACGGCATTGCCGAGAAGCTGACCTGCATCGAAGGCGACGTGTTCGAAGCGCTAAAAGAGCTCAAGGCCTCCGAAGAGCGTTTCGACGTGATCGTGGCCGACCCGCCCGCCTTCATCAAGCGCAAGAAAGACCTGAAAAACGGCGAAGGCGCCTACCGCCGCCTGAACGAACAGGCCATGCGCCTGCTGACCAAGGACGGCATCCTGGTCAGTGCATCCTGCTCGATGCACCTGCCGGAAGACGACCTGCAGAACATCCTGCTGACCAGCGCCCGCCACCTGGACCGCAATATCCAGTTGCTCGAACGCGGCGGCCAGGGCCCGGATCACCCGGTCCACCCGGCGATCCCGGAAACCCGCTACATCAAGAGCATCACCTGCCGCCTGCTGCCGAACAGCTAAGGCGTGATGCAATAAAAAATCCCGGCCTGGTGCCGGGATTTTTTTCGCCTGCAATACGCTAGCGGTTGGGCTGCCAGGTCAGGTCGACACCATCAATGGTCAGCGTCTTGTAGCGCGGCATCACCGGTTTCATCTGCCCATGGCGGATCAGCTGAACCAGGCGCTCGGTGTTATCGCGAATACTGTGCAGGCTACCGACTTCGCGCCACTCACCCTTGCCCTCGCGGGCAAACAGGAAAACGCTGGATGCGTAGGTGTGCCGCGGGATCATCAACACTTCGTTGCGCCCGTCGCCATCCATGTCCACGCCCCACAGATAGCAGCCCCTGCCGGTGCATTGAGTCTCGGCCATGACCATCTTGGCGAACGCCTCGCTGCCAGGCTGCTCGGGGCCCAACCATTCCAGTTTCGGCCCGCGAGTGTCTTCGCCATACCGCGAGTGGGATTCCTCCATGATCCACTGCAGCCTCTTGCGGCCTTCAGCGTCGAACAGCTCGTCAGTCTTGAGCCGCTCTTCCAACGCCATGAACGCCTCACGTCCCGGCTTGCCCAGGCTGTGATACAAGGTTCTGGCATCGAATTCCTGGATCGCGGTACGCCCGCTAAGCAGGCGCTCGACCTGGTTGTTGGCACTGAGCTGCAAAGGGTTCAGCAGCGGCGTATAGAACAGCACCACCAGCACCGCGCTGAGCAGAGCAATCCACGGGTTACTGACCCGCAGGCTATTGAGCCAGCCCTTGCCCGAGGCAAGCACCGCCCACAGCGCAGCAAGGCTGTGCACCTGCATCACGCCGATCAGCAACAGGGCGAGGATACGCTCAGGCGTCAGGCCGTACTGATTCACCCGCAACCAGCTTGAATAGCCCGCCAGCGCCACCAGCACCGGCAAGCACAGCAAGCAGGCCTCGACCAGGCGCTTGAGCACGCCCGGATAGGGATTGGCCTGATGGCCATCCTGAAACACGCCGTTGACCAAAAACAGGTTGATGGCCACCAGCAACAACAGGATGGTGGTCGAGTAGCCGGTATTCCAGATCGGCTGCAACCCGGTAAACGGCAGCATCAAGCTGAACAGTAAGGCGATCAGCGCGCTCAATGGCAGCAACACACGGCACAGGGTCAGCAGCACGCCGCGCAACAGGCCGATGACTTTTTCGTTCTCCAGGCCCATGCGCATCCCCAGGGAGAACACTACCGCCAGGCCGATGCGCACTACCGGCGCCGAAGTCAGCACGTCTTCGACCTGGGGGATGCCAAGCATCAGGAACAAGCGCCCGCACAACCACAGCAGCAGCCAGAACAACAGAGTGAACAGCAGCGCCAGGAGGACGATGAAGATGTTGTTCCAGGCATGCCGGAACAGGTCTTCATAACGCGGTCGCAGCCCTTCGCGGGTCGGCCAGCTGAGGATGAAGGCGGTGCCGATGTAGGTCACCACAACTGCGGCCAGCCATGAGCTCTGCCAGACCCAGCCCAGGGTGTCCTGGCTGAAGGTCCAGCTGCTGATAAAGCCGATCAGCAGCGTCAGGCCCAGGACCAGCCAACCGGTACCGCGTTGCAACACCGCACTGCCGAGCAGTTGCAGGTTGACCCCGGCCACCAGCACGGCGGCGCATAAGCCGAATGGCAGCCCGGCGATATCAATCTGGATGTGCCTGGCGAAGAGGAACACCAGGCCTTGCAGCAGGCCAATGGCCAGGTAAAACAGTAAAGATCGATTTATCGCAGGCATTGCAAATCCTTTTGGCCAGTGGGGTGCGAGGCGCGCAAGTCTACCTAAAGCCTGGCAGCCGACGCCAAGGCCTTTACCTTGCGGCCTGCGCCAACGGCCAATTATCACAACGCCATTCCCTCAAGGCCGCAGCGGTGTAGAATCGGGCTATTCATCGCCAGTCATCCCCGGCGGGTTTATGAGCTCTGGCCGAGCGCACGGCGATCCCGCGGCGATCTCGGCTTCATCCGTACCAGCGGCCACCTGCCTTCGGTGCAAAGGACAAGAGAAGCTCACTCCCCTTTTTGTTACCTGATTAGCCGCCAGGAGTGCTTCATGCCTGATTACCGCTCGAAAACGTCCACCCACGGCCGCAATATGGCCGGCGCCCGCGCCCTCTGGCGTGCCACCGGGATGAAGGACGAAGACTTCAAGAAACCGATCATCGCCATCGCCAACTCGTTCACCCAGTTCGTCCCGGGCCACGTGCACCTGAAGGACCTGGGCCAGCTGGTGGCCCGCGAGATCGAACGCGCCGGTGGCGTGGCCAAGGAGTTCAACACCATCGCGGTCGACGACGGCATCGCCATGGGCCATGACGGCATGCTCTATTCGCTGCCAAGCCGCGAGATCATTGCCGACTCGGTCGAGTACATGGTCAACGCCCACTGCGCCGATGCCATCGTCTGCATCTCCAACTGCGACAAGATCACCCCCGGCATGCTGATGGCCGCCCTGCGCCTGAACATCCCGGTGATCTTCGTTTCCGGCGGGCCGATGGAAGCCGGCAAGACCAAGCTGGCCAGCCACGGCCTGGACCTGGTCGATGCCATGGTCATTGCCGCCGACTCCACTGCCAGCGATGAAAAAGTCGCCGAGTACGAGCGCAGCGCCTGCCCGACCTGCGGTTCGTGCTCCGGCATGTTCACCGCCAACTCGATGAACTGCCTGACCGAAGCCCTGGGCCTGGCCCTGCCAGGCAACGGTTCGACCCTGGCCACCCACAGCGACCGCGAGCAGCTGTTCCTGCAAGCCGGGCGCACCATCGTCGAGCTGTGCAAGCGCTACTACGGCGACAACGACCAGAGCGTGCTGCCGCGCAACATCGCCAACTTCAAGGCGTTCGAGAACGCCATGATGCTCGACATCGCCATGGGCGGCTCGACCAACACCATCCTGCACCTGCTGGCCGCTGCCCAGGAGGCCGAGATCGCTTTCGACCTGCGCGACATCGATCGCCTGTCGCGCAAAGTGCCGCAGCTGTGCAAGGTGGCGCCGAACATTCAGAAGTACCACATGGAAGACGTCCACCGCGCCGGCGGCATCTTCAGCATCCTCGGCTCGCTGGCCCGTGGCGGCCTGCTGCACACCGACCTGCCGACCGTGCACAGCCCGAGCATGGAAGAAGCCATCGCCAAGTGGGACATCACCCAGACCAGCGACGAAGCGGTGCACCACTTCTTCAAGGCGGGCCCGGCCGGCATCCCGACGCAGACTGCGTTCAGCCAGTCGACCCGCTGGCCGAGCCTGGATGACGACCGTGAAAACGGCTGCATCCGCAGCGTCGAGCACGCCTACTCGCAAGAAGGCGGTCTGGCCGTGCTGTACGGCAACATCGCCCTGGACGGCTGCGTGGTGAAAACCGCCGGCGTCGACGAGTCGATCCATGTGTTCGAAGGCAACGCCAAGATCTTCGAAAGCCAGGACAGCGCCGTGCGCGGCATCCTTGCCGACGAAGTGAAGGCCGGTGACATCGTCATCATCCGCTACGAAGGTCCGAAAGGCGGCCCGGGCATGCAAGAGATGCTCTACCCGACCTCGTACCTCAAGTCCAAGGGCCTGGGCAAAGCCTGCGCCCTGCTCACCGACGGCCGCTTCTCTGGCGGCACCTCGGGCCTGTCGATCGGCCACGCTTCGCCAGAAGCCGCAGCCGGCGGCGCCATTGGCCTGGTGCAGGACGGCGACAAGGTGTTGATCGACATCCCCAACCGCTCGATCAACCTGCTGGTCAGCGATGAAGAGCTGGCGGCGCGCCGTGTCGAGCAGGACAAGAAAGGCTGGAAGCCGGTCGAAGCGCGGCCACGCAAAGTGACCACGGCGCTCAAGGCCTACGCCCTGCTGGCGACCAGCGCCGACAAGGGTGCGGTTCGCAACAAGGCACTGCTGGACGGCCTTTAATAGCATCGTGGGCCAAGCCCGCTCCTACAGACTGCAGGAGCGGGCTTGGCCCGTGATCGTCCTTACTGAATCTGCTCCGGCGTAACGATCACCCAGTTCTTGTCCGCCGTCACCGGCAATCCTTCTTTAGCCTGCGCCGCGGCATGCTTGGCAATCATGCCGTTAAGCTGGTCCATGTACTTGGCCTTGCGATTTATCCACAGGTGGATGCCGCCCTTGGCCACGTCGACGCTATGAAACTGCATGTAGCCGTCACTGGTTGGGGTATCGCCACCGACCAGCACCGGCTTCTTCCATTCGTCGATGTAGGTGAGAATGGCCGCCTGTTTGCCGGCCATCCAGGTGGCCGGGGTCCACAGGTAGGGAGTCAGCTCCAGGCCCATGTTGGTCTGCGGGTCATAGCTGCCGGCGCTGATCTGCTTGCGCGCGGTGGTCAGGGCGCCGCTGTCGCGGTCCTTGAGCAGCAGGCTGACGCCGATCACGTTCTGCGGTTTGACGTTGTAGCCGTACTTGGGGTCGGCGGCGACCATGCGCACCAGCTCCTCGGAGGCGGCGCTGATCACGTAGACCTCGATGCCGTTCTCCATCAGCTTGTTGAACAGCTCGGCTTGGCCTGCGAACACTTTCGGCGCTTGCACCTCGATGGCCTTGACCTGATCACCGTCGAAATAAGTGCTTGGCACTGGCTTGCCCGAGGCCATCAGCTCGTCGACATAGCCCTTGAGCTCCTTGAGGGTGAAGCCGGAAAACACCTGGGCGACCCAGGGGTAGCAGACCATGTCGTCGATTTCGCAAAGCCGGTAGTAGTAACTGAACAGGCTCTCCTTGTGCTCGGCTGTGTCCTTGAAGGGAATGAGCTTGAGCGACGGGTCGAGTTTGTCGCGGCTGAGCAGGCCCTTGTTCTCCATGAACGGCAGCAGCGATTCTTCGAGGTCGAAGCGATAGCTGGTGTTGTCCATGTCGAAGACCGCATAGTTGCCCTTGTTGGCATTGGCCGCGATCATGCTGTCCAGTTGCTTGGCAGCCTCGGCCGGCCAGTGCTTGAGATCGGTGGCCCAGCTGTGCCCGGTAAGCAACAGGGCGAGGCCGGCGGCGAGGATTTTCGGAGCAGACGTCATGTGCTTTTCTCCAGAAAAGTGGCCCGCCCACGCTAACAAAGCCTGCAATGAGCACCGACCCGACAGCGACACCGACACGCCCCTGAGCGGCCACTAACATTCTGTTTGCGACCTGTCGTTATTCCAAAAACGACTATCTAAATTCCATTTCGATATAAATTCGTTGGTTTTCATGCTGTTAGCATTTCTGTTCGCAATCGCACACAGAGGCGATGCCCCGCCTTTTTTCCTGGAGCTTCAATGAACCTGCCGTTGTCTCTCAATCTGCTGGCGTTCCTGGCCTTGCTGCTAGGCCTGGCGCAAACCCGTCATGGCAACTGGAGCCTGGCCAAGAAGGTCCTGGTCGGCCTGGTCCTCGGCGTGCTGTTTGGCGCTGCCCTGCATGCCATTTATGGCGCCGGCAACCCGGTCCTCAAGGCCACCATCAGCTGGCTCGACCTGGTCGGCAACGGCTACGTGCAGTTGCTGCAGATGATCGTCATGCCGCTGATCTTCGCCTCGATCCTCAGTGCCGTGGCGCGCCTGCACAACGCCTCGTCGCTGGGCAAGATCAGCTTCCTGACCATCGGCACGCTGCTGTTCACCACGGCCATCGCCGCGCTGATCGGCATCGTCCTGACCAACCTGTTCGGCCTGACCGCCGAAGGCCTGGTGGCCGGCACCGCCGAAACCGCGCGCATGGCGGCGATCCAGAGCGACTACGTGGGCAAGGTCATCGACCTGAATATCCCGCAGTTGCTGCTGTCGTTCATCCCCAGCAACCCGGTAGGCGACCTGGCCCGGGCCAAGCCGACCTCGATCATCAGCGTGGTGATCTTTGCCGTGTTCCTCGGCATGGCCGCCCTGCAACTGCTCAAGGATGACGCCGAAAAGGGCAACCGCGCCCTGGCCGCCATCGACACCCTGCAAGCCTGGGTAATGCGCCTGGTGCGCCTGGTGATGAAACTCACCCCCTATGGCGTGCTGGCGTTGATGACCAAGGTGGTGGCCAGTTCGAACCTGGACGACATCCTCAAGCTCGGCAGTTTCGTGGTGGTCTCGTACATCGGTCTGGGCCTGATGTTCGTGGTGCACGGCGTGCTGCTGGCGCTGAGCGGCGTTAACCCGCTGCGCTTTTTCCGCAAGGTCTGGCCGGTGCTGACCTTTGCCTTTACCAGCCGTTCCAGCGCCGCCAGCATCCCGCTGAGCATCGAGGCGCAAACCCTGCGCCTGGGCATTCCGCAGTCGATCGCAAGCTTTGCCGCGTCGTTTGGCGCGACCATTGGCCAGAACGGCTGCGCCGGACTGTACCCGGCGATGTTGGCGGTGATGGTGGCGCCAGCGGTGGGTATCGATCCGTTTGACCCGCTGTGGATTGCCACCCTGGTGGCGATCGTCACCTTGAGCTCGGCAGGTGTTGCCGGTGTCGGCGGCGGTGCGACCTTCGCGGCGTTGATCGTATTGCCGGCCATGGGCTTGCCGGTGGAGCTGGTGGCCTTGCTGATCTCGGTCGAACCGCTGATCGACATGGGCCGCACGGCGTTGAACGTCAACGGTTCGATGACGGCTGGGGCGATTACCAGCCAGATGCTCAAGCAGACCGACAAGTCGGTGCTGGATGCGCAGGAGCATGCGCAGCTGACGCATTCCTGAGTCCTGCGCCGCCCTGAAGGGCCTCATCGCCGGCAAGGCCGGCTCTCACAGTGGATGCATATGACACTGTGGGAGCCTAGCCGGCGATGTTTTTCAGGCCTTCTCCCAGACCTCGAAGTGATACGCCGGCTTGTCACCTTCAGCCGCATTGGCCTGGCTCGACGCCAACTTCCACTGCGCCGCATCAAACTGCGGAAACCACGCATCCCCTTGCGGGCTCAGCTCAACCCGCGTCAGGTACAGGCGATCCGCCAGGCCGCGCTCGATGGCCTGGGTATACAACTGCGCGCCGCCGATCAGCATCAGCTCATCGACGCCCTGCGCCAGTGCCCATTGCTCGGCACGCAGCATGGCTTCATCGAGCGAGGCGAACACCTCGGCGCCTTCGAGCTGCAAGCCCGGCTGACGGCTGACCACCAGGTTCAAGCGCCCCGGAAGCGAACGGCCCAGCGAATCCCAGGTCTTGCGACCCATGATGATCGGCTTGCCCAGGGTGGTGGCCTTGAAATACTTGAAATCCCCCGGCAGGTGCCAGGGCATGCTGTTGTCGATACCAATCACGCGGTTCTCGGCGAGGGCCGCGATCAGGCTGAGGGGGAGTGATGTTTTCATGCCGGCGAGGATAGCAAAGCCCGATCTTCGATGCCTGGGTTATGCTTTGGGCTGACTTGATCAATGGAAGACCGTGTGACTGCACTGACTGACCTGGACAAACGCTGGCTTACCGAAGCCGTGCGCCTGCGCGAAGAGCATGCAGGCCCCTTGGAAGACCAGGAAGCCAACCGCCGCGCCCGCCAGGCCGGTGGCGACCTGCCGGCGCGCATCGAAAGCCGCGCCCTGTGGCTGGCCGAACGCGACGGCATGCGCAGCGCCCTGCAGCACTGGAAACAAGGCGCACGCCTGGCGCTGGCCGCCCTGGTGGTGCTGGCCGTGCTCAGCGGCGCCGGCCTGGCCCTGGCCGCCCTCGGCGACAGCCTGCGCCCGGTCAACGTGTTCTGGGCCCTGGGCAGCCTGCTCGGGCTCAATATCCTGCTATTGCTGGGTTGGCTGCTGGGCTTTTTCTTCGCCGGTGAACAGGGCGCTACCCTTGGCCGCCTGTGGCTGTGGCTGAGTGAAAAATTCGCCCGCGATGCCCAGGCCGCGCACCTGGCCCCGGCCCTGCTGGTGATGCTGCAGCGGCAAAAACTCAACCGCTGGCTGCTTGGCCTGTTGGTGCACAGCCTGTGGCTGGTGGCCCTGGGCACGGCGCTGGTGATGCTGCTGATTCTGCTGGCGACCCGGCGTTACGGCTTCGTCTGGGAAACCACCATTCTTGGCGCCGACACCTTCGTAGCCCTGACCCAAGCCCTTGGCGCCCTGCCGGCACTGCTCGGTTTCAGCGTGCCGGACGTGGCCATGATCCGCGCCAGCGGCGACACTCAACCGGCACTGGAACTGGCCCGCCAGGCCTGGGCCGGATGGCTGCTCGGCGTGCTGCTGGTGTACGGCATCGTTCCGCGCCTGCTGCTTGGCGCCTTGT
This sequence comes from Pseudomonas sp. 2835, assembly GCF_050435905.1. Classification (NCBI taxonomy): domain Bacteria; kingdom Pseudomonadati; phylum Pseudomonadota; class Gammaproteobacteria; order Pseudomonadales; family Pseudomonadaceae; genus Pseudomonas; species Pseudomonas sp. 2835. The sequence continues at coordinate 131,752 of NZ_JBNDLE010000011.1, forward strand.
GCCTGTGGCGCTGGCACAGTGGCCGGGCGCGCTTGCAGTTGGACCTCAACCTGCCCGGCTACAGCCAGCTGCGCGATGCGCTGATGCCCAGCAGCGAGCGCCTGGGCGTCAACGACGCCGCGCCTGATGCCTTGCCGCAGATTGTGCGCGGAGTCGGTGACGAACACAGCGAAGGCGCCCTGCTGGTAGGCCTGGAGCTGGACGATCAACGCCCGTGGCCACCCGTCCTACCGGCAACGGTAAGCAACGCCGGCATCCTCGATAGCCGCGAGTCGCGCAACAAACTGCTCGAACAACTCAGCCGTTTTCCGCCAGCGCGCCTGGCGATTGCCTGCGACCCGCGCCGCTCGCCCGACCGCGGCAGCCTGGCGCTGCTCGCCGAGCTTGCGCGTAATGCCGGTGCCACGCGCATCTGGCTGCTGCAGGCGATGCCCGGCCAGGCGCTGGACGCTGACCGTCTCGGGGACTGGCACCAGGCCCTGGAGCACCTCGGCTTGAGCTACGCCGACACCGCCCCGCTGACCTGGCTGGAGCATGGCCATGACTAAGCCGCTGAAACTGGCCGTGGTCGGCCACACCAATGTCGGCAAGACCTCGCTCTTGCGCACCCTGACCCGCGATGTCGGCTTCGGCGAAGTGTCACATCGGCCGAGCACCACGCGCCATGTCGAAGGCGCGCGGTTATCCGTAGACGGCGAGCCGCTGCTGGAGCTCTACGACACCCCGGGGCTGGAAGACGCCATCGCCCTGCTCGACTACGTTGAGCGCCTGGAACGCCCGGGCGAGCGTCTCGATGGCCCGGCACGGCTGGAGCGTTTTCTGCAAAGTAGCGAGGCGCGCCAGCGTTTCGAGCAAGAGGCCAAGGTGCTGCGCCAGCTCCTGGCCAGTGACGCTGGCCTGTATGTGATCGATGCCCGCGAGCCGGTGCTGGCCAAGTACCGCGACGAGCTGGAAGTGCTGGCCGGCTGCGGCAGGCCGTTGCTACCGGTGCTCAACTTCGTCGCCAGCAGCGACCATCGCGAAGCTGACTGGCGCGAAGCCCTGGCGCGGCTGGGGTTGCATGCGCTGGTGCGCTTTGACAGCGTCGCGCCGCCAGAAGACGGCGAACGCCGCCTGTACGAAAGCCTGGCGTTGATGCTGGAGCACTCGCGACCAGCGCTGCAACGCCTGATCGACGATCAGCAGGCCCAGCGCCAGGCGCGGCGTGAAAGCGCCAAGCGCCTGGTCGCCGACCTTTTGCTCGACTGCGCCGCCTGCCGGCGCAGCGTGGTCGCCGAACCTGACGCCGAAGCCTTGGCCATTGAAGCCCTGCGCCGCGATGTGCGCCAGCGCGAGCAACGCTGCGTCGAAGCGCTGCTCAAGCTCTATGCGTTTCGCAAGGAAGACGCCGCCAGCAGCGACCTGCCTTTGCTCGACGGGCGCTGGGGCGATGACCTGTTCAACCCGGAAACCCTCAAGCTGCTCGGCGTGCGCCTGGGCAGTGGCGTGGCAGCCGGTGCGGCGGCCGGGGCCGGGGTCGACTTGCTGGTCGGCGGCCTGACCCTCGGTGCCGCGGCGCTGGCCGGAGCGATTGCCGGTGGCGCGCTTCAGACTGCCCGCAGCTATGGCTCGCGCCTGCTCGGCAAGCTCAAGGGCCAGCGCGAGTTGACGGTGGATGACAGCGTATTGCGCCTGTTGGCGTTGCGTCAGCATCAGCTGATTCACGCCCTGGATGCCCGGGGCCATGCGGCGCTGGAGCGAATCAAGCTAGCGGCGCCGCAAGAGCAGACCTGGCGCGAAGGCAAGCTGCCGCAAGCGCTGGGCAAGGCCCGGGCGCATCCGCAGTGGTCGTCGCTCAATTCGGGGGCGAGGGTCAATCAGGCCGAACGCCAGGAGCAGATTGATGCGCTAGTGCAGGAGCTTTAGCGCCTTGCCCTTGAGCAGTTGCAGGTCAATCACCGGCACATCCATCTCCTTGGCCAGCTCATCCCACTGGCGCATGCGCAGACTCACCGCACACAGTGGGTCTTGCTCGAAGGCATCGGCCTCGGCCTCGCTCATCACCCCACCCTGGTACTCCAGGGTGCGCCGGCTGGCCTCGCTCAAGCGCTGGTAATAACCCGGCTGACGCAAGGTCAGGTAGCGCTTGGCCTCGACGTGGTACTCCACCAGCCTGGCCAAACGCTCGCTGAAGCCGCAGCGGCGCAGGTAGTTGGCGCCCACACGCTCATGGCTGACCGCGCCGTAGCCGCCCATGTCGCCTTCAGCGCCGCCACAGATGTGGCCAATGTCATGGAAGAACGCCGCCAACACCACTTCGTCGTCATAGCCCTCGGCCAATGCCAGCTGCGCCGCCTGGGACATATGCTCGAGCTGCGAAACCGGCTCGCCGATGTAGTCTTCATTGCCATGCTGCTGATACAAGGCGAAGACCTCGCTGACAATCTGTTCGGCGCTACCCATGATCAGTCACTCTCCTCCAGCAAACGGGCGATATGTTGCTCGGCCAGGGCCGGGCCGACGCTCATACCGACACCGCTGTGCATTAATGCGGCGCTGACGCCCGGCGCCACCTGCAGCAAGGAAAACGGCCCCGGCCCGCCAGAACCATAGACGCCTTGCCAGCGTTCGACCACCTCGATGCGACCGCCGAGCGTCTGCTCGGCCAGCTCGATCATCCAGTTGTCAACCTGCTCGGCGTTGAACGGCGAAGCATCGCTGCCATAGGCATGGGAGTCGCCGATGATCAGCTCGCCATGGGGCGTCGGGCTGATCAGCAGGTGAATACCATGCTCCAGCAGGTGCGGGCTGTTGGCCTGCAGTTGCGCTTTCAGCGCCTGGGCTTGCGGCAGGTCGGCGAAGGCGCCGTAGTGCACGCAGCTCAGGCCGGTCAGCAGGGCGTGCTGCAGGTCGAGCTTGAAGCGCGGCCGGGCGCGGAGCATCTGCAGACGACAAACCTGCGGTTGCAGGGCGGCGATGGGTTCGGCGAGCAGGGTCTGGTAGTCGTGGCCAGAGCAAACCACAACCTGCCTGGCGCTGAAGTCCCCCACCGTGGTCGATACGCGACCAGGTTCGATAGCGCGTACCAAGGTTGAAAAGTGAAACTCTACATCCAGTTCCTGCTGCAGGAAGCGGATCAGGCTCGGCAGCGCTTCGCGGGAATACAACTGCTGGTCTTGCAAGCCGCGCAAGGCCGCGCGGTGGTGACGAAACTGGCCGCCGTACAGATCGTTCAAGGCGGCGCCGCTGAGCAGTTCCACCTGGTAATCATGTTGTGGTGCGCGCTCGGCACAGAAGGCTTCGAGCAGTTCCAGCTCCAGCGCGGTGCGGGCAAACAGCAGCGAGCCATTGGCCTTGAGCTCGAAGCCGGCCTGCTGCGCCCAGTGCTTCCAGATACCACTGCTGGCCTTGGCCAGTTCGAGCATCTGGCCGGGTGGCTGCCCCGTAACCAGGGCCTGGCCGAAGTTGCGCACCGAAGCGCCCAGGGGCGTCGCGCTGCGCTCGAAGACCCGCACCTTGAGCCCGCGTCGGGCAGCGGCGTAGGCATGGGACAGGCCGAGGATGCCGGCGCCGACGATGAGTAGATCGGTCATCTGAGGTTCCTTGAAGAATTGCAGTGGCCCCATCGCTGGCAAGGCCAGCTCCCACAGAGATCTCTGCAGCACTGAGGACCTGTGGGAGCCGGCCTTGCCGGCGATGAAGCCAACCCGGTATTACTGCTGCGCGACCTTCTCCGACTTGCCGTCATAGCGCTTGCGCCATTCGGCGAGGATGCTGTCGCGGTTCTTCGAAGCCCAGGCGAAGTCGTTCTTGATCAGGCGCTGCTCGTAGTCGGCCGGCAGTTCGGTCTGCGGCTTGGCGATGCCGGGCTGGGCCAGTACGGCGAAGTTTTCCTTGTACAGTTCCATGGCCGCCGGGCTCGCCGAGAAGTCGGCCAGACGCTTGGCCGCGTCTTCATGCTTGCTGCCCTTGATCACCGCGGTGGCTTCGATCTCCCAGCCCAGGCCTTCCTTCGGCAGGACGATGTCCAGCGGCGCGCCCTGGCGCTTGAGCTGCACGGCCGGGTATTCGAACGAGATGCCGATCGGGAATTCGCCAGCAGCAGCCAGCTTGCACGGCTTGGAGCCAGAGTGAACGTACTGGCCGATGTTCTGGTGCAGGCCGTCCATGTAGGCCCAGCCCTGCTTCTCGCCGAAGGTTTGCAGCCAGGCGCTGACATCGAGGAAACCGGTGCCGGAAGATGCCGGGTTAGGCATGACGATCTTGCCCTTGTACTCAGGCTTGGTCAGGTCCTGCCAGCTCAGCGGCTTGCTCAGGCCCTGCTTCTCGGCCTCGATGGTATTGAAACAGATGGTCGCAGCCCAGACGTCCATGCCCACCCAGGCCGGCGGATTGGCGGCATCGCGGTAGTTGGCGCCGATCTTGCCCAGGTCTTTCGGGGCATAGCTTTGCAGCATGCCCTGCTGGTCGAGGATTGCCAGGCTCGATGCCGCCAGGCCCCACACGGCATCGGCTTGCGGGCGGTCTTTTTCGGCCAGCAGCTTGGCGGTGATGATGCCGGTGGAATCACGCACCCACTTGATTTCGATGTCCGGGTTGGCCTTTTCGAAAGCCTGTTTGTAGCTCTTGAGCTGTTCGGCTTCGAGCGCGGTGTACACCGTCAGCTGGGTGTCGGCGGCCAAGGCCTGAACACTGAACGCAGTGAGGACGGCAGCGGCAAGAGCAAGTGGCTTGAACATGATGCGGTTCCTTTGAACGGTACAGGTTGGGAGAGGCAATCAGTGACCCGGCGCGCGCTGGCGCCAGGCTTGGGAGCGTTGCAACAGGCCACGCGAGGCCCAGGCCAGGAGCAGCGAAACGGTGGCGCTGGTCAGCAGGATCAGGGTCGACATCGCCGCGGCGCCGCCGACGTTGCCGGCGTCATCCATGTTCAGCACAGCGACCGCGGCGAGGATGGTGTCGGGGCTGTAGAGGAAGATCGCCGCCGACACCGTGGTCATCGCCGAGACGAACAGGTAGCGGATGATGTCGAGCAAGGCCGGCAGGCAGATCGGTACGGTGACTCGCATGAAGTGCCGGTACAGCGGCGCCTTGAGCGACAGCGCGGCGGCTTCGAACTCGCCATCGAGCTGGCGCAGGGCAGTGGTTGCGGTCATGTTGGCGGTGGTCAGGTAGTGGGCAATGGTGCACACCACCAGCAGCGCCATGCTGCCGTAGAACACATGCAGCGGGTTGCTGCTGAGGTTGAAGAAGAATACGTAGCCAAGCCCCAGCACCAGGCCCGGCACCGCCATCGGCACAAAGCTGAGCAGGCGCAGCAGCAGGTTCAAGCTGCGCTGGCCCTTGGTTTTTTCCATCAGGTAGGCGCCGGTGAAAATCACCGCGCTGCCGATCAGCGCAGTGCCCAGGGCCATGGTCAGGCTGTTGCGGTAGGCCAGCCAGCCGCCACCGGCGGTTTCGTCGAACTGGTAGTGCTTGAGCGACAGCGACAGGTTGTAAGGCCAGAACTTGACCAGCGATGAGTACACCGCCATGCCCACCACCAGCAACAGCACCGCGCAAATCAGGATGACCACGGCCAGGAAGCAGGCATCGCGACGCCGCGACGGCTGTGGCTGGAACACCTGCGCCCGGCCGCTCATCGAATCGCCCTGACGGCGGCGCAGCCAGGCATCGACGGCAAAGCTGAGCAGCGCCGGCACCAGCAGGACCATGCCGATCAAGGCGCCACGACCGAACTGCTGCTGGCCGACCACGGCCTTGTAGGCTTCCAGCGCCAGCACCTGGTAGTCGCCACCGACCACCACCGGCACGCCGAAGTCAGTAATGGTCAGGGTGAACACCAGGCAGAAGGCGGCGAACACCGCCTGCCGGGTGGCTGGCCAGGTGATGCTGTGAAACGCCCGCCAAGGCCCGGCGCCCATGCTCGAGGCGGCGTCGAACAAGCGCGCATCGGCCAGCGACAGTGCCGACAGCAGGATCATCAGCGCATGCGGGAAGGTGTAGATCGCCTCGCCGAGGACAATGCCCCAGAAGCCGTAGATATTGTCGCTGAGCAGCCCGCGCAGCAGCCCCTGGTTGCCGAACAGGTAGACCAGGGCAATGGCCGGCAGCATCGACGGCGCCAGCAACGGCAGCAGCGAAATGCCGCGCCACAGGCCCTTGGCCGGGATCAACGTGCGCTGCAGGGCGTAGGCGAACAGGTAGGCCAGCGGCACTACGATGGCCGCAACGCTGAGCGAGACCTTCAGGCTATTGCCCAGCAGCCAGTGAAAGTTGGCGCTGGCAAACAGTTCGCGAGCAGCGACCAGGCCACCGCCCTGGCCGGCATCGCTGCTGAAACCGCGCCAGAAGATCGCCAGCAGCGGCATCAGCACCGCGACGGTGAGCAAAAGCAGCAGCAACCACTTGCCACCGACCACGAACAGTCGATCACCCAGCGAAACACCGGCGCGCCGGGTTGCCTTCGCGTGCGCGATCGGCATGGCGATTGGCGCGGCCATCTCAGGCAAACACCTGCAGGCTGCGCGGCGGCAAGGCGACCCAGATGTCCTGGGAGCCCAGGCGCGGCATCGACTCGGGGGCGACCTCGGCAAGCAGGGCATGGCCCGGCAACTCGTTGAATTCGAAACTCATGCGGCAGCGATTGCCGAGGAAAGTGATTTCGCGCACCCGCGCCGGGAACAGGTTCTCTTCATGCACCGGCGGGTTGACGCTGATCGCTTCCGGGCGGCAGAACAGGCGGCCGCTGCGGGCCTGGCTGGCCCCATCGGCCAGGCGCATGTTCAGTGCACCGACCTGGGCATGGCTATCGCTGTGGCGCTGGAACGGCAGCCAGTTGCCCTGGCCGACGAACTCGGCAACGAACGGCGTGGCCGGCTTGTCGTAGATTTCCTGCGGGGTGGCGTACTGCTCGACCTGGCCGTTGTTCATCACCGCGATGCGGTCGGCCATCAACATGGCTTCGTCCTGGTTGTGGGTGACCATCAGGGTGGTGATGCCGAGCTGGCGTTGCAGCTGGCGCAATTCGCTGCACAAGTGCTCGCGCACCCGAGCGTCGAGGGCCGACATCGGCTCGTCGAGCAGCAGCAACGACGGTGCCGGGGCCAGGGCTCGGGCCAGGGCCACGCGCTGTTGCTGGCCGCCGGAAAGCTGGCCGGGGTACTTCTTCTCGCTGCCGCTCAGGCCCACCAGCTCGAGCATCTGCGCCACCCGCTGACGTACTTCGTCGCGACCGCTGCCGGCCAGGCCATAGGCGATGTTGGCTTCGACGGTGAGGTTGGGGAACAGCGCGTAGGACTGGAACAGAATGCCGTAATCCCGGGCCTGGGGTGGCAGCTCGGAGATATCGCGGTCACCGATGTACAGGGTGCCGCGGTCCTGGCGCTCGAGGCCGGCGATGCAGCGCAGCAGGGTGGTCTTGCCGCAGCCGGACGGGCCCAGCAAGCACACCAGCTCACCAGCGGCGACGTCGAGGGAAACATCGTGCAGGGCGGTAAAGGCGCCAAAGCGCTTATGGATACCGCGCACTTTCATTTGTGCGCCTGGGTTTGCGACCGGAGTGTTCATGGCAGGACCTCATCGAGCGAATGAGGGTCATGCTAGGCGGGCAATGCGAAGGTTCTGTGGCGCAGAGGCAAAAGTTGCCGATAGTGGTATAGGCAGATTTTGGTGTGATCTCGGCTGGCACTGTGGGAGCTGGCGTTGCCGGCGAAACGGGTGCGAAGCGCCCGTCTGCTACACCTCTACCGCCGCCACTTCCTGAGCCAACCCCAGAAAAGCCGCCGGCAACCGTGCCTGACGCCGTTCCTTCAAGCAATACAGATACTCATGCATCACCGGCGCGCCCTCCAGGCTCAGCACCCGCAGCTCGGGGTTATGCGGCACTTCATGGCGGGCAATGATGCTGATGCCGATATTGCGCAGCACCGCTTCGCGAATCGACTCGCGGCTGCCAATCTCAAGCAGCGAGCCAACCTTAACCCCTGCCGCTTCGAGCATCTGCTCGGTCAGCTTGCGCGTGGTCGAACCCTGCTCTCGTACCAGCAGGCAATGCCCTGCCAGCGCCGACAGCGGCAGCGACTCACGACTGGCCAGCACATGGTTGCGATGCACCGCCACCACCAGCGGGTCGGTACCCAGCACCCGCCGCACCAGGCGTGCATCCTCGACCAGTTGCGATGAGGCGGCCAGATCGACCCGGTAGTCCTCGAGCAATTCCAGCACCTGCTGGGAGTTGCCGATCTCCACCGACACCTCCACCTGCGGCAAGCGCTCGCGAAAGATCTTCACCAGGTCGAGGATGTAGTACGGCGCCGTGGCAGCGATACGCAAACTGCCCTGGCCCTGGCCACTGTTACGCAGGAAGAACTCGATATCGGCTTCCTGCTGCAGCAGCGCCTTGACCATCGGCAGCAGGCGCGTGCCGTCGTCACTGAGGGTCAGACGGCGACCGCCGCGGTAGAACAGCTCGACCGCATACTGGCTTTCGAGGTTGCGGATCTGCGTGGTGACCGTCGGTTGGCTGAGCCCGAGTTTCTTCGCCGCCAGGGTAATGCTGCCCAGGCGGGCAACCATGTAGAAGGCTTTCAACTCGGAACTCAACATACATCCTCTATTTACGCAGCAGGCGCAGGCCGTTGAAGACCACCAGCAAACTCACGCCCATGTCGGCAAACACCGCCATCCACATGGTTGCCATGCCGGCGAAGGTGACTGCCAGGAAGATCGCCTTGATCCCCAGCGCCAGAACAATGTTCTGAGTCAGGATCGCCGCACTCTGGCGCGAGAGCCTGACGAAGGCCGGGATTTTGCGCAAGTCATCATCCATCAATGCCACGTCGGCGGTCTCGATGGCGGTGTCGGTACCGGCCGCGGCCATGGCAAAGCCGATCTCGGCGCGGGCCAGGGCCGGGGCATCGTTGATGCCGTCGCCGACCATGCCGACCCGATGGCCCTGAGCGTACAGGTCCTCGATGGTCTTGAGCTTGTCGGCCGGCAGCAGGTTGCCATGGGCCTGGTCGATCCCGACCTGGGCGGCAATCGCCTGGGCCGTGTGCGGATTGTCGCCGGTCAGCATGACAGTCTTGATACCCAGCTCATGCAGTTCGGCGATCGCCTCGCGGCTGCTGTCCTTGACCGTGTCGGCGACGGCGAACAGCGCCAGCGGGCCGGACTTGTCGAGCAGCAGCACAACGGTCTTGCCCTGCCGCTCCAGAGTATCGAGCCGGGCTTCGAGCTGTGGCGAGCACAGGCCGAGTTCTTCGACCAGGCGATGGTTACCGAGGTGATACAGCTCGCCATCAATTTCCCCGCGCACACCACGACCGGCCAGGGCTTCAAAGGCCGTTACTTCACTCAGGGGCAACTGCTGCTGATTGGCAAACACGGCAATGGCGCGCGATACCGGGTGATCGGAGCGATCGGCAAGGCTGGCCGCCAGCGCCTGGGCACGGCCTTCGAACAGCGGTTCGAGCACTTCATGGTCGGTTTGCACCGGCTTGCCGTGGGTGATGGTGCCGGTCTTGTCCAGGGCCAGGAAGTCGAGTTTGCGCCCGCCTTCCAGGTACACCCCGCCCTTGACCAGAATGCCTTTGCGCGCCGCAGCGGCCAGGCCGCTGACGATGGTCACCGGGGTGGAAATCACCAGCGCACACGGACATGCCACCACCAGCAACACCAGCGCGCGGTAGATCCAGTCGAACCAGGCACCGGCCATGAACAGCGGCGGAATCACCGCCACCGCCAGGGCGAAGGCAAACACCGCCGGGGTGTAGATCCGCGAGAACTGGTCGACGAAGCGCTGGGTCGGCGCCCGCGCGCCCTGGGCTTCTTCCACGGCCTTGATGATCCGCGCCAGGGTCGATTGCCCGGCCGCTGCCGTCACCCGGTACTCCAGCGCCCCGGCCTGGTTGATGGTGCCGGCAAAAACCTTGTCGCCGGGGCCCTTCTCTACCGGCAGGCTCTCGCCAGTGATCGGCGCCTGGTCGATGCTCGACTGGCCGCTGACCACCTCGCCGTCCAGGCCGATGCGCTCGCCAGGACGCACGCGCACCAGATCACCGAGGGCGACCTGCTTGACGTCCAGCTCACGCCACTGGCCATCGACTTGCTGCACGGTGGCCAGGTCCGGGCTCAACTGCATCAGCCCGCCGATGGCGTTGCGCGCGCGGTCCAGCGAGCGCGCCTCGATCAGCTCGGCGACGGTGAACAGGAACATGACCATGGCCGCTTCCGGCCACTGGCCGATCAGCACCGCACCGGTCACGGCAATGCTCATCAGCGCGTTGATATTGAGGTTGCCGTTCTTGAGGGCGATCCAGCCCTTTTTGTAGGTACCCAGGCCGCAGCTGAGAATCGACACCAGAGCGACCAGGGCCACCACCCAGGAAGGCGCCAGCTCGGCAAAGTGGATTGCCTCGGCGCCCAGCGCCGCCACACCGGCCAACGCCAGCGGCCACCAGTGCTTTTTCACCGGCGCAGGCGCAGCGGTAGCTTCTTCGCTGGCCTCGCTCAACGGGTCAGCCTGCATGCCCAGCGAGGCGACCGCCTGCTCGATGGCGACAGTATCGGCATGGGTGTGGCGCACGCCGAGGATGCGATTGATCAGGTTGAACTCCAGCTGCTCGACCCCGGCCAGCTTGCCCAGCTTGTTCTGGATCAGGGTCTGTTCGGTCGGGCAATCCATGGCCTCGATACGGAAACGGCTCAACCGCGCACCGGCACTGCTCGCCTTGCTCAACTGCACCAGGGCCGGTGCGGCGTCGTGGGAGCAGCAGCTGTGGGCGTGCTCGGCATGTTCATGCCTGGCGTGATCATGGCTGTGGTCATGATCGTGAGGGGCTTTACCGGGAGTGTGGCTGACAGGCTGATTCATGGGTTCATCCTTAAATGTCCTGTTGCCAAGTGAACACCCTGTAGCCACTATAGGGTCAAGCCACTTGTCGAGGTATTTGCAGATGAAGATCGGAGAACTGGCCAAAGCCACCGATTGCGCGGTGGAAACCATCCGTTACTACGAGCGGGAAAACCTGCTGCCGGAGCCGGCGCGCAGCGAAGGCAACTACCGGATGTACACCCAGGCCCACGTCGAGCGCCTGACCTTCATCCGCAACTGCCGCACCCTCGACATGACCCTGGAAGAAATCCGCAGCCTGCTGCGCCTGCGCGACAGCCCGGATGACCAGTGCGAAAGCGTCAACGCGTTGATCGATGAACACATCCAGCACGTCAAGGCGCGCATCGATGGGCTGCAGGCACTGCAGGCCCAATTGCTGGAACTGCGTCAGCACTGCCATCCCAAGGAGGTCCAGTGCTCGATCCTGCAGCATCTTGAGGTCAATGGCGCAGTAACGGCGCCAGAGGCGGAGCATTCACATGTGGGCAGAAGCCACGGGCACTGATTGAGGTGCCCGCTCCCACAGGCAGCCCAGCCAGTTCACTGGCAGAACTCAGACCGCCATCGGCGCCGTCATCGGCGCATGGTGCTCGTAGCCTTCGAGGCTGAAGTCGCTCGGTTCGATCTTCTCCAGCCACTCTGGCTCGTACACGCCAGTCTTGGCGAATTCCGGCACACGATCACTGATCACCAGCTTCGGCGCAGCCAGCGGCTCGCGCTTGAGCTGTTCGTTGAGCATGTCCAGGTGGTTTTCGTAGACGTGCGCATCACCGATGAAATAGGTGAACCAGCGCGGCGTGTAGCCGGTCAGGCGGCCCATCAGCGACAGCAGGGCGGCGCCTTCGGTGAGGTTGAACGGCGTGCCCAGGCCCAGGTCGTTGGAGCGGATGTAGAGGGTCAGGGAAATTTCCTTGGTCTCGACATTCGGGTGGAACTGGTACAGCAGGTGGCACGGCGGCAGGGCCATCTCGTCGAGCTGGGCGCAGTTCCAGCCGTGGAACAGGATGCGCCGGCTGCCCGGGTCGTTGTGGATGGTATCGATGCACTGGCGGATCTGGTCGATGGCCTTGTACAGCACCACGAAGGCTTCGCCGTCTTCCTCGGCCTGGGCGATCTGCTGGAAGCCCTGGCTCTTGGCCAGTTCGATGGCGGCCGGGTTGCTCAGCGGGATGCGCTTGTAGGCCGGCCACTGGCGCCATTGCACGCCGTAGATCTCACCGAGGTCGTCATGGCCCTGGCGAAACGGGTTGGCCAGCCACTGGGCGTTTTCGTTGGCGTTCTGGTCCCAGACCTTGCAACCCAGCTCACGGAACTCGCCGGCATTCTTCACACCACGCAGGAAGCCGACCATTTCACCGATGGCCGACTTGAACGCCAGCTTGCGGGTGGTGATGGCCGGGAAGCCCTTCTGCAGGTCGAAGCGCAGCATGGCGCCAGGCAGGCTGATGGTGCGGATACCGGTACGGTTACCTTGCAGGGTGCCGTTTTCGATGACGTCGCGGACCAGATCTAGATACTGTTTCATGGCTTACCTGTAGCAAAGACGGCAGGGGATCGCCCTGCCGTGGAAATTCAAACGGCGGCCTTGACCGTGGGTTTGCGGTTGTAGGCCAACCAGATCAAGAAGATGCCACCGACAATCATCGGCACGCAGAGCAACTGACCCATGGTCAACCAGCCAAAGGCGATGTAGCCAAGCTGGGCATCGGGTACCCGCACGAACTCTACGATGAAACGGAAAATGCCGTAGAACAGCGCGAACATGCCGGAAACGGCCATGGTCGGGCGCGGTTTGCGCGAGTACAGCCAAAGGATCAGGAATAATGCCACACCTTCCAGGGCGAACTGGTACAGCTGCGACGGGTGACGCGGCAACTGCGCCGGGTCGCTGAACGGCGGGAAGACCATCGCCCACGGCACGTCGGTGGCCTTGCCCCACAGTTCGGCGTTGATGAAGTTGCCGATACGCCCGGCACCGAGGCCGATCGGAACCAGTGGCGCGACGAAGTCCATCAGCTCGAAGAACGACTTGTTGTTGCGCTTGCCGAACCACAAGGCCGCGAGCATCACGCCGATAAAGCCGCCGTGGAACGACATGCCGCCCTTCCACACTTCGAGGATCAAGGTCGGGTTGGCGAGGTAGGCGTGCAGGTCATAGAACAGCACGTAGCCCAACCGCCCGCCGGCAATTACGCCCATGGACAGCCAGAACACCAGGTCCGAGAGTTTTTCGCGGCTCCAGGTCGGGTCGAAGCGGTTCAGGCGACGCGAGGCCAGCAGCCATGCGCCGCCGATGCCGACCAGGTACATCAGACCGTACCAATGGATTTTGATCCATTTCAGGTCAAGGGCTACTGGATCTATCTGCGGATAAGGCAGCATGGTGACTCCTCTCGTTAAAGCAAAAAGCTAAGGCCGACGCAAAACAGCAGCGCGGCGAACAGCCGCTTGAGCAGGCGTGGCGACAGTTTATGTGCCAGGCGCGCGCCGAAGCGGGCAAAAAACATGCTGGTCAGGGCAATCCCCAGCAGTGCGGGCAGATAGACAAAACCCAGGCTATGCGCCGGCAGGTGCGGGTCGTGCCAGCCCAGCCAGATAAAACTCAGGGCACTGGCCACGGCAATCGGAAAGCCGCAGGCCGACGAGGTTGCCACCGCCTGCTGCATCGGCAGGCTGCGCCAGGTCAGGAACGGCACGGTCAACGAGCCGCCGCCGATGCCGAAGATCGCCGAGGCCCAGCCGATCACGCTGCCGGCGAGTGTCAGCCCGGGCTTGCCGGGGATGCCACGGCTGGCCTTGGGCTTGAGGTCGAGGGCCATCTGCACGGCGATCACCAGGGCGAACACGCCGATGATCTTCTGCAGCATCGGGCCCTGGATCGCCGAGGCGGTCTTTGCACCGATACCGGCACCGACCAGGATCCCCAGGGTCATCCAGACGAAAATCGGCCACTGCACCGCGCCCTTGCGGTGGTGCTCGCGGATGGCATTGACCGAGGTGAAGACAATGGTCGCCAGCGAGGTACCCACCGCCAGGTGGGTCAGCACCGACGCGTCGAAGCCTTGCAGAGTGAAACTGAACACCAGCACCGGCACGATGATAATGCCGCCACCAACCCCAAACAGCCCGGCCAGCACGCCTGCGCAGGCGCCCAGCGCCAGATAGAGCACGAATTCCATTGTCGCCCCCGTAAATTCAGTCCGGCATGGTAACGGAAGGTAGGCCTGCGGCTCTAGTGAAGACACATTAAGTCGATGGATCGCGTCGGACGCTATCGGTAGAGTGGGCAAAAACACAGAGGTCCACCTATGTGTCTGATCGTCTTTGCCTGGCGGCCCGGGCATGCCCAGCCGCTGATCGTCGCGGCCAACCGTGATGAGTTCTACGCCCGCCCCAGCCGTGTGCTGGGGGCCTGGGAGGATGCGCCGGGGGTTTATGCCGGGCGCGACCTGGAAGCCGGCGGCACCTGGCTGGGGGTCGGCCCCAATGGCCGCTTTGCCGCGCTGACCAATATCCGCGACCCGCAGCAGCCCCAGGGCGCACGCTCGCGCGGCGAGCTGGTGGCGGCGTTTTTGCGCGGAGAGCTGGGGGTTGAGGCTTACCTGGATCAGGTTGCCAGCCGCAGCCAGCAGTATTCGGGGTTCAACCTGCTGGTCGCCGACAGCACGCAACTGGGTTACCTGAATGCCCGGCAAGCCACGCCGCAGTTGCTGGGCGCCGGGGTTTACGGTTTGTCCAATGCCGGCCTGGATACGCCCTGGCCGAAGCTGGTCAAGGCGCGGGCGGGCTTGCAATTGCAACTGGCCGATCCACAGCCGCAGCGCTTGCTGGAATTACTTGGGGATAACCTGCCGGCGGCAGACAGCGAGCTGCCGGAGACCGGCGTCGGCCTGGGTACCGAGCGGTTATTGTCGAGCGTGTTTATTGCCAGCCAGAACTACGGGACGCGGGCCAGTACCGTGCTGATAGTCGAGGCCGATGGCCGACGGCAAATGGTGGAGCGCAGCTTCGGGCCGCTTGGCGGGCATCTGGGGGAGGTGTGTTTGCAGGTCTGACGCTATCGCTGGCAAGCCAGCGATGGGCTGCAAAGCAGCCCCCAAACCTCACAAAGGCTTGCCCACTCCTGGCCCGATCATCCGTGCCAGGCCCAGGTTCTTCAGGGCCAGCTGCAGCGAGCTGTGGATAACTTGCGGGTTGTCGATGCCCATGGCCTGGGCCAGCAGTTCCTTGGACTTGCTCAGGCTGACCTGACGCAACATCCACTTCACCTTGGGCAGGTTGGTAGCGTTCATCGACAGGCTGTCGAAACCCATGGCCATCAGCAGCACCGCCGCCGCCGGGTCACCGGCCATCTCGCCGCAGATGCTCACCGGCTTGCCTTCGGCGTGGGCATCGCGCACCACGTTCTGCAGGGCCTGGAGCACCGCCGGGTGCAGGTAGTCATAGAGGTCGGCGACGCGCGGGTTGTTGCGGTCGACCGCCAGCAAATACTGGGTCAGGTCGTTTGAGCCGACCGAGAGGAAGTCCACCTGGCGCGCCAGCTCGCGGGTCTGGTACACCGCCGCAGGGATTTCGATCATCACCCCCACCGGCGGCATCGGCACGTCGGTGCCTTCGTCGCGCACTTCGCCCCAGGCCCGGTGGATCAGGTGCAGGGCTTCTTCGAGTTCGTGAATACCGGAAATCATCGGCAGCAGGATGCGCAGGTTGTTCAGGCCTTCACTGGCCTTGAGCATGGCGCGGGTCTGCACCAGGAAGATTTCCGGGTGATCGAGGGTGACACGGATACCGCGCCAGCCGAGGAACGGGTTGTCTTCCTTGATCGGGAAGTACGACAGCGCCTTGTCGCCGCCGATATCCAGGCTGCGCATGGTCACCGGCAGCGGGTGGAAGGCCGCCAGTTGCTCACGATAGATCGCCAGCTGTTCCTTCTCACTGGGGAAGCGCTGGTTGATCATGAATGGCACTTCGGTGCGGTACAGGCCGACGCCCTCGGCGCCACGCTGCTGGGCGCGAGCGACATCGGCAAGCAGGCCGGTGTTGACCCACAGCGGCATGCGATGGCCGTCGAGGGTCACGCAAGGCAGCTCACGCAGGGCGTCGAGGCCCTGGGCCAGCTGGCGTTCTTCTTCGACGACTTCAGCGTACTGCTTGCGCAGCACTTCGCTGGGGTTGGTATAGACCTCGCCCTTGTAGCCATCGACGATCATGTCGATGCCGTCGACCTTGGAATACGGCAGGTCGACCAGGCCCATGACGGTCGGAATGCCCATGGCCCGGGCCAGGATGGCAACGTGGGAGTTGCCCGAGCCCAGCACCGAAACCAGGCCGACCAGCTTGCCTTCTGGCACTTCGCCAAGCATCGCCGGGGTCAGTTCTTCGCTGATGAGAATGCTGTTGTCGGGATAGACCAGCGACAGCTGACGGGCCTCCTGCAGGTAGGCCAGCAGCCGCCGGCCCAGATCCTTCACGTCCGAAGCCCTCTCGCGCAGGTAGGCGTCGTCCATCAGCTCGAAGCGGTTGACGTGCTCGCCGACCACCTGGCGCAGCGCACCCTGGGCCCACTGGCCGGTCTTGATCACCTGCACCACTTCACCGCCCAGGGCCGCGTCTTCGAGCATCATCAGGTAGACGTCGAACAGCGCGCGCTCTTCCGGGCGCAACTGGGTGGCGAGTTTGGCGGAGAGGTTGCGCATGTCTTCGCGCACCCCTTCCAGGGCGTTGTTGAACAGTTTCAGTTCGGCGTCGATGTCATCGACGCTCTTGTCCGGCACCACATCGAGGTCGGCCGGTGGCAGCATGACCACCGCCTTGCCCACCGCAGCGCCGGGTGAACCCGGCACGCCGACGAACTTGGCCTCCTGGATACCCTTGCCCTGACGGCCCAGGCCGCGGATCGAGCCGGTGGCCTCGGCATGGGCGATAACCCCGGCCAGCTGCGCGCTCATGGTCACCAGGAAGGCTTCTTCGCCCTCGTCGAACTGGCGCCGCTCCTTTTGCTGGATGACCAACACCCCGACCACGCGGCGGTGGTGGATGATCGGCGCACCGAGAAAGGAGGCAAAGCGCTCTTCGCCGGTTTCGGCGAAGTAGCGATAGCGCGGGTGGTCGGCGGCGTTTTCCAGGTTCAGCGGCTCTTCGCGGGTACCGACCAGGCCCACCAAGCCCTCGTTGGGGGCCATGCTGACCTTGCCGATCGAGCGCTTGTTCAGGCCCTCGGTGGCCATCAGCACGAAACGGTTGGTCTCGGGGTCGAGCAGGTAGACGGAGCAGACCTGACTGCCCATGGCCTCTTTTACGCGCAACACAATGATCCCCAACGCCGTCTTGAGATCCTTGGCGGAGTTAACTTCCTGGACGATCTTGCGCAGCGTATTGAGCATGGCTCGGGGTCGAACTCCGTCGTCAGTCGCGCGCCAGCAGGCGCGGGGCAAGCTCTTTGAGAGCGCGGCGGTAAACCTCGCGCTTGAATGTCACCACCTGGCCCAGCGGATACCAATAGCTGACCCAGCGCCAGCCGTCGAACTCCGGTTTACCGGTCAAGTCCATCCGCACCCGTTGCTCGTTGGAGACCAGGCGCAGCAGGAACCATTTCTGTTTCTGGCCGATACACAGCGGTTGGCTGTGGGTACGGACCAGGCGTTGGGGTAAACGATAACGCAACCAGCCGCGGGTGCAGGCAAGAATTTCAACATCATCTCGCTCAAGCCCCACTTCTTCGTTCAGCTCGCGGTACAGGGCATCTTCCGGCGTTTCCTCGGGGTTGATACCTCCCTGGGGAAACTGCCAGGCATCCTGGTTGATCCGTCGAGCCCATAGCACCTGCCCAAGATCATTCGTCAGAATGATCCCGACATTGGGGCGAAAACCATCGGGGTCGATCACGGCAGCAACCTCGCAAACGCATGTCACGGCATTGTTCCACAAAGGTCACAAGGCCAGCAACGCGCCTGTTTACCTTATGTGCACCGATGTGAAAAGTCCGTATTCTGTGGGACTTTTCAGATGTTATGCGAGTGACTTAAATGCGCCTGGCTTTATTCGATCTGGACAACACGCTCCTTGGTGGCGACAGCGACCACGCCTGGGGTGACTACCTGTGCGAACGCGGCATTCTCGACCCGGTCGAGTACCAGAACCGCAACGACGCCTTCTATCAGGACTATCTGGCCGGCAAGCTGGACCTGAACGCCTACCTGAACTTCAGCCTGGAAATCCTCGCGACCACGGAAATGGCGCAACTCGACGAATGGCATCGCGATTTCATGCGCGACTGCGTCGAGCCGATCATCCTGCCCAAGGCCCTGGCCCTGCTGAAACAGCACCAGGATGCCGGCGACAAGCTGGTGATCATCACCGCCACCAACCGTTTCATCACCGGCCCGATCGCCAAGCGCCTGGGCGTACAGACCCTGCTGGCGACCGAATGCGAAATGCTCGACGGCCGTTTCACCGGGCGCAGTACCGATATACCCTGCTTCCGTGAAGGCAAAGTGACGCGCCTGAACCGCTGGTTGCTGGAAAACGGCTACAGCCTGGACGACAGCTACTTCTACAGCGACTCGATGAACGACCTGCCGCTGCTGGAGAAGGTGGCCAACCCGGTCGCCGTCGATCCGGACCCGAACCTGCGCGCCGAAGCCCAGAAGCGCGGCTGGAAAGTGATCAGCCTGCGCGATTGATCGCCGCTATGGGAGCGACTGCTCGGTGGGAGCGGGCATGATCAGACCGGCTTGGCACCCATCAGCCCGGCGATGGCGATAAAACAGACACCGCTGAACACCGCCAGCGCCAGGGTGAATTTCGGGTTGCCCACAGTCGGCGCCGTGCGCAGGCGGTTGACTCGCGCCAGCAACCAGAACCAGCTAAACGCTGCGAAGGTGTAGATCACGCTGGAGCCCAGCACCCAGGTCTGGCCCAACGGCCAGCCGATCAGGTGCACCAGCCACCAGCCGGTGAACGGCATGCTTACCAGGCAGATGCCCATCAACAGCCAGACAAACACCAGCGGCCGGGCCATCAGCCGGGTGTGGGCACTGGCATCGCCCTTGCGGCGCGCAATAAAGGTCCAGATCGCCAGCCCCAGGGCGCTGCCCAGCAGCAACACGGTGGCCAGGATGTGGGCGGTTTTCAGGGTAGTCAGCAGTTCCATTTCTTATTTCTTCCTCAGGCGTTGCCCAACAGCGTAGACGCTCAGCCCAGGAACAGCCGGTACGCCGGGTTATCGGTTTCGTCCCAGTACGGGTAGCCAATCTTGGCCAGCGCCGCCGGCACCAGGTGGCGCTCATCATCCGGTACCTGCAGGCCGGCGACTACGCGACCATCGGCCGCGCCATGGTTGCGGTAGTGGAACATCGAGATGTTCCAGCGCCCGCCCAGCTTGTTGAGGAAGTTGAACAGCGCCCCCGGACGCTCCGGGAACTCGAACCGCAGCACCAGCTCGTCGCTGACCCGCGCCGCATGGCCGCCGACCATGTGGCGGATATGCAGCTTGGCCAGCTCGTTGTCGGTCAGGTCGAGCACCGGGAAGCCTTGCTCGGTCAGGCTCTGGATCAGCGCGCTACGCGGGTCGGTATCCGGATGGGTCTGCACGCCGACAAAGATGTGTGCTTCGCCGTCGGCATGGTAGCGGTAGTTGAATTCGGTGATCTGGCGCTTGCCCACCGCCTCGCAGAAGGCCTTGAAGCTGCCCGGCTGCTCGGGGATGGTCACGGCGATGATGGCTTCGCGGCCCTCGCCCAGCTCGGCGCGCTCGGCAACATGGCGCAAGCGGTCGAAGTTGACGTTGGCGCCGGAATCGATGGCCACCAGGGTCTGGCCGGTTGCGCTACTGAGTTCGACGTATTTCTTGATCCCGGCAACGCCCAAGGCGCCGGCAGGTTCAGTGATCGAGCGGGTATCGTCGTAAATATCCTTGATGGCTGCGCAGATCTCGTCGGTACTGACAGTAATCACCTCGTCGACGTAGTCCTTACAGATGTCGAAGGTATGCTGGCCGATCTGCGCCACCGCCACGCCATCGGCAAACAGCCCGACCTGCGGCAATACCACGCGCTCACCTGCGGCCATGGCGGCCTGCAGGCAGTTGGAGTCGTCCGGCTCGACGCCGATCACTTTGATCTCCGGACGCAGGTATTTCACGTAGGCAGCGATGCCAGCGATCAGGCCGCCGCCACCGACCGGGACGAAGATAGCGTCCAGCTGGCCGGGGTGCTGGCGGAGGATCTCCATGGCCACGGTGCCCTGCCCGGCAATGGTGTGCGGATCATCATAGGGGTGGATGTAGACATAGCCCTTCTCGTCCACCAGCTTCAGCGAATAGGCCAGTGCTTCCGGGAACGAGTCACCGTGCAGCACCACCTTGCCGCCGCGCGAACGCACGCCTTCGATCTTGATCTCGGGGGTGGTCTTGGGCATCACGATAGTGGCCTTGATCCCAAGCTCGCGGGCCGCCAGGGCCACGCCCTGGGCGTGGTTGCCGGCCGATGCGGTGACCACGCCACGGGCCAGCTCCTGGGCACTGAGCTGGGCCAGCTTATTGTAGGCACCGCGAATCTTGAATGAGAACACCGGCTGCAAGTCTTCACGCTTGAGCAGGATGTTGTTGCCCAGACGCTTGCTCAGCTGGCCGGCGGTCTGCAACGGAGTTTCGACGGCAACGTCGTAAACGCGCGAGGTGAGGATCTTCTTGACGTACTGTTCGAGCATCGGGAAAGCATCACTGAGCGGTTGGGCGGGGTTTGCGAGTCTACCCCAGCGCCCTGTCGGGCGACCACAGCAAGGCAGGGGTTTTAGCCGCTATACTACGCGCCTTCACGATACTCCTCCCCGCTTCGGAGCCCGCATGACCCAGGACCAACTCAAACAGGCTGTCGCCCAGGCCGCTGTCGATTTCATTCTGCCCAAGCTCGACGACAAGAGCATCGTCGGCGTCGGCACCGGTTCGACCGCCAACTGCTTCATCGACGCCCTGGCCAAGCACAAGACCGCCTTTGACGGCGCCGTGGCCAGCTCCGAAGCGACCGCTGCACGCCTGAAGGGTCATGGTATTCCGGTGTATGAGCTGAACACCGTCAGCGACCTGGAGTTCTACGTCGACGGCGCCGACGAAAGCGACGAGCACCTGAACCTGATCAAGGGCGGTGGCGCCGCCCTGACTCGCGAGAAGATCGTTGCCGCCGTGGCCAAGACCTTCATCTGCATCGCTGACGCCAGCAAGCTGGTGCCGGTTCTGGGCGCCTTCCCGCTGCCGGTCGAAGTCATCCCCATGGCCCGCAGCCACGTAGCCCGCCAGCTGGTCAAGCTCGGAGGCGACCCGGTGTACCGCGAGGGCGTGCTGACCGATAACGGCAACATCATCCTCGATGTGCACAACCTGCAGATCACCAACCCGGTCGAGCTGGAAAGCCAGATCAACGCGATTGTCGGCGTGGTCACCAACGGCCTGTTCGCGGCGCGCCCAGCGGATCTGCTGTTGCTGGGGACTTCGGAAGGGGTCAAGAGCCTCAAAGCCTCGCGATAATGCCTATTCGGCCGGCTTCTTGAACACATAAAACAGGTTCGGCTCGCTGACCAGGTAAATGGTCCCGGCATCGTCCATGGCGATGCCTTCGGCCTGCGGCACGCTCTTCTTCAAGCCCTGAAAGCCCTTGCGCAACGACAAGGTGCTCAGCGGCTTGCCCTGCACGTCCAGCTCCAGCACCAGTTGCGACTCATCCGACAGCGCCAGCAAGTGGCCGCTGCGCTCATCGAACTGCAAGCTCGACAGGTCACGCACAAACAACCGCGAATCACGCTTCTGGTCCTGTACCACATGCACCGCATACGGCTGCTCGGGGTTGTCATGGGGGAAGCCGTGCACCTCGTAGATCAGCATCGGGTCGCGCTCCTTGGCGACAAACAGGCGCTTGCCAACCGAGTCGTAGGCCAGACCCTCAAAGCCCTTGTTGCCATTGAGGCCAATGCCCAGGGTCAGCTGTTCGGCATCCTTGGCATCGAGAAACGGCGTGTTGTCGTTCAGGCGCACGCGAATCAGGCGCTGCTCGCGCTCGTCGGTGATCACGTAGCTGTTGGGGCCGACGTACTCCACCGCCTCCGGATCGCCAAAACCGGTCAACGGCACGCGCCGCAGGATGCGCCCGTCCAGCGACAGTTCGATCAGCTCGGAGCGCTTGTTGGTCACGGTGAATAGGCTGTTGCGGTCAGGGTCGAAGGTCAGCGCCGAGATATCGTCGTCCAGGCCTTCGATGGGTTGCGCCTCAAGCACCACCTGGTACTGATCCAGGCCGATGCTCTGCTCGAACGGCTGCCACCAGGTCTTGACGTTGAACCAGCCGCGTTCGAACAGACGATATTGCTGCCCGGCAACGGCAACCAGGAGCAAGGCGAGCAGGCTCAGAACCAGGAAAATCAGCGGCAGGCGGATGTAGCGACGCATTCAGGTGGACTCTTTGGGTGACAGCCTGAATCTTCCCACACTCAACTGAAACGAAACTTAAATCCTGACGTAGGAAAAGTCTGAAATCACGGCTTTTTGAAACGATAGAACAAGTCCGGCTCACTGACGATGTACAGCGTGCCGTGTTCGTCCATCGCCACGCCTTCGGCGCGCGGGATACGTTTCTTCAGGCCGTTGAAGCCGCCCAACAGGGTCATGAAGCTGACCTGCTCGCCCTTCTCGTCCAGCTCCAGGAGCATGTTGGAGTCGGCCGACAGCACCAGCAGGTGCCCGGTACGCGGGTCGACACCCAGGGCCGAGAGGTTGCGCAGGTCCAGCTCGTCGCTTGGCAGCGGCTGTTTGTTGCCGGTCAGCGGGCTGTGGCCGTCGCTTTTCCAGGTGAACAGAGCCGGCGGTCGCTCTTCGCCGAGGATGATGCGCTGCTGCAGAGGGTCCCAGGCAACGGCTTCGAAGGCCTTGTTCTGGTTATTCGAGGGGCCGAGGTCGTACTGCGGGAAGTCGGCGATATTCAGCGATTTGGTGTCGGCAGCAAGGGTGACGATGGTCATCTTGTGATCGCGCTCGTCGACTATCGCCAGGCGCCCGCCTTCGAGAACGGCCACACCTTCAGGGTTGCTCCAGCCCACCAGGGGCATCTTGCGCAGCACGTCGCCCTCAAGGGTCAGTTCGACCAGGAAGGGATTCTTGCCCATGACCGCGAACAGGGTTTTGCTCACCGGGTTGTAGGACAGGTCGGAAGCTTCGTCATCTTCCATGCCCGGCAGCACCTTGGCATCGATATCGACCTGATAGTCCGGCAACCAGATGCTGGCCTGCTGCTCGACCTTGCTTTCAAAGCGCTCCTGCAACCAGAGCAGGCCACGGTCATCCCAATGCATGGCGATCGCCACGCCGTAGCCGATGATCGCCGCGGCCACCAGCCAGGTGGACCAGCGCAACGCCAGGCCGCGCTTGCGCGCAGGCGGCAGGGAGTTGCTCGAAGGAAGAGGAGTGGCCATGGGGTTGTGCTCTTTTTGCCAGTTGATAACACGTTACCGGCACGTTCGCAGAGCCAGGTCCGCAAGCATTATCCGGATAGATTGTGAAAAAAATGGCAAAAGCCGACAGGCAGTATGGCAGCCAGGTTCTCTGGCTGCCACGGCGGTGGATCAGAGCACCTGGCTTTCGAAACGGCTGACGCCTGGCAGTTCGACGACCAGTGTGTCGCCGGGGTTGAGCGGGCCGACGCCAACCGGGGTACCGGTAAGGATCACGTCGCCGGCCAGCAACGAGAATTGCGTGGCCATGTGCTGGATCATCGGCACGATCGGGTTGAGCATCAGCGCGCTGTTGCCGTCCTGGCGCACTTCACCGTTGAGGGTCAAGCGGATGCCGATGTCGGTCAGGTCTTCAAAAGCACTGACCGGCACGAACGGCGGCAGCACGCAGGCGCCATCGAAGCACTTGGAGCGCTCCCACGGCAGGCCCTTCTCTTTGAGTTGCGCCTGCAGGTCGCGCAGGGTCAGGTCCAGGGCCGGGGCAAAACCGGAGATGGCGTCGAGCACTTCTTCTTCAGTGGGGCTGGTAGATAGCGACTTGCCGAGCAACACGGCAATTTCCGTCTCGTAGTGCACCGAGCCGCGCTCGGTAGGGATCTTGAAGCCGCCGTCGAGCGGCACCACGCAACTACCCGGCTTGATGAACAGCAGAGGCTCGCTCGGGATCGGGTTATCCAGCTCTTTGGCGTGCTCTGCATAGTTGCGCCCGATGCACACCACCTTGCCCAGCGGAAAGTGAATACGCGTGCCGTCTACATACTGGTGCTGATAGCTCATTACCGACTCCTGGCGCTATTGGATGCTCTTGTGCCTGTGGCTTACTCGACAGCGAAGATCTTGCCCGGGTTCATGATCCCGTTGGGGTCGAACGCCGCCTTCACTGCTTTCATGTATTGGATTTCGACCGGCGAACGGCTGTAGGTCAAGTAGTCGCGCTTGGTCATACCGACGCCATGCTCGGCAGAGATCGAGCCGTTATACTTCTCGACAGTCTCGAATACCCACTTGTTGACCGTCGCGCACTTGGCAAAGAACTCGTCCTTGCTCAGGTTATCGGGCTTGAGGATGTTCAGGTGCAGGTTGCCGTCGCCGATGTGGCCGTACCAGACCACTTCGAAGTCCGGGTAATTATCGGCGACGATCGCGTCGATATCCTTGAGAAACGCTGGCACTTTCGACACGGTCACGGAGATGTCGTTCTTGTACGGAGTCCAGTGCGAGATGGTCTCGGAGATGTATTCGCGCAACTTCCACAGGTTCTGCAGTTGCTGCTCGCTCTGGCTCATGACCCCGTCGAGCACCCAGCCTTGCTCCACGCAGTGCTCGAACGTGGCCAGGGCGTCATTGGCCACCTCCTCGTTGCTGGCTTCGAATTCCAGCAGTACGTAGAACGGGCAATCAGTCTCGAAGGGTGCCGGCACGTCGCCGCGGCCCATGATCTTGGCCAGGGCCTTGTCGGAGAAGAACTCGAAGGCGGTCAGGTCGAGCTTGGCGCGAAAGGCGTGCAGCACCGGCATGATCGAGTCGAAATCCGGAGTACCGAGCACCATCGCCGTGAGGTTGTTCGGCGCCCGGTCCAGGCGCATGGTCGCCTCGACCACAAAACCCAAGGTGCCCTCAGCGCCGATGAACAGCTGGCGCAGGTCGTAGCCAGTGGCGTTCTTGATCAGGTCCTTGTTCAGCTCGAGCAGGTCGCCCTTGCCGGTGACGACCTTGAGGCCGGCCACCCAGTTGCGGGTCATGCCGTAGCGAATCACCTTGATACCGCCGGCATTGGTGCCGATATTGCCGCCAATCTGGCTGGAACCTGCCGAGGCGAAGTCCACCGGGTAGTAAAGGCCCTTGTCTTCGGCAAAATCCTGCAGCTGCTGGGTAACTACACCCGGCTGACAGACCACCGAGCGGTCGAATTCGTTGAAATCGAGAATCTGGTTCATGTAGTCGAACGCCACGACCACTTCACCATTGGCCGCCACCGCTGCAGCCGACAGCCCGGTGCGGCCGCCCGACGGCACCAGGGCGACCTTGTGCCGGTTGGCCCAGCGCACGATGGCCTGGACCTGTTCGATGCTCTTGGGGAAGACGATGGCCGAGGGCGCGGGGGCGAAGTGCTTGGTCCAGTCCTTACCGTAGGCCTCAAGGGAGGCCGCGTCGGTCAGCACCTTGCCGGGCTCTACCAGGGTCATCAGCTCATCAATCAGCGCAGAATCGGTCATCGATAGAACTCTCGAACTATTCATAGTCACCCTGAGCACTCTTCACGTCCCAGGGATGGGCGTATCGGGGGGTACTCATGCTAGCATACGCCCCCCGCTGATCGTGCTTCAGGCCGATGCTGCGAGAGCTTCACTTCCCTGCCATTTTTCTCCGGGACACAGGTTTACGCAGATGAGCAAGACTTCTCTCGATAAGAGCAAGATCAAGTTCCTTCTTCTCGAAGGCGTCCACCAATCCGCCGTGGACGTCCTCAAGGCCGCCGGGTATACCAGCATCGAGTACCTCACCGGTTCTCTGCCCGACGCTGAGTTGAAAGAAAAGATCGCTGATGCCCACTTCATCGGCATCCGCTCGCGCACTCAACTGACCGAAGAGGTTTTCGACTGCGCCAAGAAACTGGTCGCTGTCGGCTGTTTCTGCATCGGTACCAACCAGGTTGACCTGAACGCCGCTCGTGAGCGCGGTATCGCCGTGTTCAACGCGCCGTACTCCAACACCCGTTCGGTGGCCGAGCTGGTACTGGCCGAAGCGATCCTGCTGCTGCGCGGCATCCCCGAGAAAAACGCTTCCTGCCACCGTGGCGGCTGGATCAAAAGCGCGGCCAACTCCTTCGAGATCCGTGGCAAGAAGCTGGGCATCGTCGGCTACGGCTCGATCGGTACGCAACTGTCGGTCCTGGCCGAGAGCCTGGGCATGCAGGTGTTCTTCTTCGATCCGCTGACCAAGCTGCCGCTGGGCAACGCTACCCAGGTCACCAGCCTCAACGAGCTGCTGGGCCTGGCCGACATCGTCTCGCTGCACGTACCTGAGCTGCCATCCACCCAGTGGATGATCGGCGAGAAAGAAATCCGCGCGATGAAGAAAGGCTCGATCCTGATCAACGCGGCCCGCGGCACCGTGGTCGAGCTGGATCACCTGGCCGCGGCAATCAAGGACAAGCACCTGATCGGCGCCGCCATCGACGTGTTCCCGGTCGAGCCGCGCTCCAACGACGAGCAGTTCGAAAGCCCGCTGCGTGGCCTGGACAACGTGATCCTGACCCCGCACATCGGCGGTTCCACCGCTGAAGCCCAGGCCAACATCGGTCTGGAAGTGGCCGAGAAGCTGGTCAAGTACAGCGACAACGGTACTTCCGTGTCGTCGGTCAACTTCCCTGAAGTTGCCCTGCCGGCACACCCGGGCAAGCACCGTCTGCTGCACATCCACGAAAACATTCCGGGCGTCCTCAGCGAAATCAACAAAGTGTTCGCCGAAAACGGGATCAACATCTCCGGTCAGTTCCTGCAGACCAACGAGAAAGTCGGTTACGTGGTTATCGACGTTGACGCCGAGTACTCGGACCTGGCGCAAGAAAAACTGCAACAGATCAAGGGCACCATCCGTTCCCGCGTTCTGTTCTAAGTTAATTCAGGCGGCAAATCGCGGGGGGAGTGGGGGGGGGGGGGGGGGGGGGGGGGGGGGGGGGGGGGGGGGGGGGGGGGGGGGGGGGGGGGGGGGGGGCGCCC